>JAXGWL010000079.1:0-4203 GCA_040773345.1 Lactobacillus sp.
ACGCTGGTACCAAATTAGCGCGGGAAATGGGCCAATACTTCAACGCCCCGATTGCAATTGTCGATCAACGCTCAGCTCGTTTTGATGAAAAAATACACGATATGATTGGCGACGTTGCCGGCAAGAAGTGTATCATTGCCGACGACTTGATCGACACGGGTACGCGGCTCGCCTCGTCAACTGAATCTGTTTTGGCCGCTGGCGCTAAGAAGGTTTATGCTGCTGCGACCCACGCGGTTTTGTCGCATGGTTCAGTTGAACGCCTGAACAAGCTACCTTTAGAGCAGATTGTGGTGACTGACTCAATTAGAAAAGATGCTTACCCAGACCGCCTGGTTAGATTGTCAATTGACCGGCTGCTGGCTAAGGGGATTGATTACGTTTACAATGATCGCTCGCTTCACACGATCTTTGATGAACAAAATCATTTGAGTTAAGCTTAAAAATAACAAAAAAGACGCCTAACTCTTATTTGGGGCGTCTTTTTTATTTGCTCAGAGTGTTGGTGCAATCAGGCCTGATTTGTCAGACAATTGATAACGTTTTTTAATGAACTTTCGCCCCAAATTGTGTTTAAATACGGAAAAGGATACTGATATTATGGCTAGAAGAAAGAACATTCAGAGAAGAAATACAATTTTGAGAAACACCTTTGTGCTCATTAAAGAAAATGGCATTAACAAGGTTTCCCTGCAGATGATTGCTGACGCATCTGAGATCTCAAAATCACTATTGCAGTCTTATTATCCACATAAACAGCGACTAATCAACGACCTTGTCCAGCAATTTTTAACCAAAACCCTGCAAGTAACGCTTGATTTAATGGGTGGCGAAAAGAATCCCTTTGTTGCTACGGATGTCTTTGTGGCCATGGTTTTAGAATTGGCCGAGCGTGACAAAGAGTATGCCCGTGTCCTTGATTCCCTGTTTTCAGACTTTTCTGCGATCGATAAGTGGGCGCAAGTTTTATCAGAGTGGCTGGAAAATCACGAGCTGCTCCAAGACTTCGGCGATCCAAGGCGCGCCAAAATTGGCCTGGCTTATTCAATTGCTGGCTGCGCCAACTTGTTTATGCAACGCTCTAAGCTTGGCATCACGCCCAAGCAAATTTCTGATATAATGATCGTGTCGTTTTTGTCAACTTTTGGCGATGCAAAGATGGCACAAATGCATGATTACTTAGATACCAGCCATGAAATCATCGCCAATATGGACATGGCTGAGGTTCAAAAAGCCGCAGACAGTCTCTTTTTAACCGAAAATTAAGGATGATTTGCCATGGAAACACGCCAGGCTTTTCAGCGTGTCAATCATCAAAATACCAACCGTTATAAGCGGGCAATGAGCGTGGTTATGCTGGGCATAGTTACGCTTGTTTTTTGTACCCTGACTTTCATGAATCCTTTTTACATGAAAAGCTACGTCAGAAGGGGCAATGCCTCCGTCGCGGTCGAACGGGTCATCAACCGCAGGTTTAACAACTTCGCCCAAATCATTGGGGCGTCGAGTGCCGGTGACACCAACATGCTGACGACGAAACAGACGGATCCGCTGGCTGGTGCAATCATCGATTACAAGCTGGGCATTCACTGGTTTAAGGCCGACAGCACCGCCTTGGCGCAGAACATTGCCAATATTTTGGAAACAAAAATCGATGATGATGATTCGACTGAAGCCAAGGCCGTCAAATCGGCCCTCCACAAGCGGCAGGCGAACGCTATCTACGCTATCGAAGCTGGCTTTGGCTTGTCCAATACCATCATGGCGGCTAATTTTGAAACTTTGTTTATGGTGATTAACATTTTGTTCATCATCTTAGGCATTCTGATGGTTATTTCGTTGTGGGATGAGGCCCGCGCGCTGTCCCCGCGCGAGCGGGTACATGAGACGATGGCAGCTGGCATGTGGGCTGGCTTTTGGTTAATGGTGATTTTCGTTGCCCTAGCAGCGTTGCCACTGCTTTTCCCTTTATCAGACGCTAACCCCCTGGGCTTTTTCTTCGAGATGGCTTCGGGTGCCTTTCTAGAATTGGTAATGGTTGGAGCAATTATCTACGTCGTTTGTGCAATCCCTTGGCAGTTTACTTCCGCCAATTAAAAAGGACCCCTTGGGGGTCTTTTGTATCCTGAAAAAAGCCAAGAAACACTAATTAATTGCAAGTGCAATATGATATAGTTTCTTGGAGAAAAGGAAGGAAAGATTATGACTGCAAAAACCAAAGTGGGTCTGATTTTCGGGGGCAAGAGCTCAGAGTACGAAGTTTCCATTATTTCAGGCCGGAATATTTTTAAGGCGATTGATAAAAGCAAATTTGAGGTCCACCCAATCTGGATCACTAACCAGGGCTACGTGGCTAGCGAAGAGGATTCATTCAAGGTTTTGGATGATCCCAGCTACCAGGTTAAGTCAGAACACACGGTGAACAACCTGGCTAATTTGGCCCAATTAGAAAAGCGACCGGAATTGGACGTCTACTTCCCAATTGTGCACGGCAATTTAGGTGAGGATGGCGTGCTGCAGGGACTTTTCCGCCTGCTGGACAAACCTTTTGTCGGCGACGATGTCTTGGCCGCTGCGACGACGATGGACAAAGAATTTACGAAGATCCTGGCCAAACGAGCCGGCGTGCCCGTTGCTGATTGGATCACCATCAAACGCTACGACTACGATAATTCCACTGATAAAAAACTAGACTACGACTACGTTGCTTCTAAGCTTGGCAACGACTTGTTCGTCAAGCCAGCCAACCAGGGCTCTTCGGTCGGCATCAGTCATGTGCAAAAGAAGGCCGACTATGCACCTGCTTTGGCAGAGGCGTTTAAATACGATGACAAGGTCTTAGTTGAGACGGCCATCGAAGGGACCGAGGTTGAGACCGCGGTCTTAGGCAACGATCACCCGATCGTAGCGGGCGTTGGCCAAATCATCAACGATAAAGGTACTTTTTACACTTACAAAAACAAGTACGACAAGAGCTCTACGACCAAGCTGCAGATTCCCGCCCAAGTTTCAAACGACGTCGTTAAGCAAGTGCGCGACAATGCCCTGAAGGCCTACCAAGCAACGGAATGTTCCGGCATGGCCCGCATCGACTCAATGCTCACGCCAAACGGCAAGGTGGTCTTTAATGAGTTGAACTCCTTGCCAGGTTTTACCGGCATCAGCATGTATCCGAAATTATTTGAAAACGCCGGCATCCCTTATAGCGATTTGATTACCAAGCTGATTGAGTACGGCCAGCAGCGCTACGAACACAAAGCTACCCTGCTCACCAAACACGACTAAGGGGCAGACCTATGGCACGCGATCGTGATTTTCAAGAATTGCTGACACCCGCGGAAGTGGCCAAAAAATTGACCATTAGTGTTGCCACCTTGCGCAAGTATTCTTTAATCGTTGAAAAAGCCATTGATAACAAAGACTACTTCGCCCGCACGAAGCAAAAGGCGCGGCTGTATACTGATGCCAACGTGGCCGACTTAAAGAGCTTTAAAGAATTGGCGCGCGACGGCAACTTGACGCTGCAGGAAGCTGCCCAGCAGGTTTTTGCTAGTCCTAAAGCTGAGCCGAAGCACAGGGCCAAGAACCAAGCGTCTACTGCTGAAAAACCAATGGCCCAACAGGTGGCCAAAGTAGACGCAAACCAATTTGGCAAGCTGCTGCAGGCGCTGCAGCAGACCATTGCGCAGCAAAATAGTGCTATCGCCGGTCTGCAAAAGCAGGTGGCGGAAGTTAAAAAGCAAAACGAGCAGCTGTTAAAAAATCAAAAAGAGCTGGCAGCGCCAAATCCGCAGCCTGACCAGGCTCAGGCCGATAAAATTGCTGCGATGCCCGATATTTCAGGCATTGTCGAGCCAAAACCAATGCCGACGCGCGAAGAAGAAAAAAAGCGGCAGGCGGCCAAGATTGCGGCTGACAAGAAGAAATCGGCCGATGAGCTGCACTCCGAGATTTTAAAAAAGACCCGCGAAAACAGTTCAGCGCGCGCCATGCATCGCACTTTGGCTGATATGCAGAGTCCGCAAAAGCAGCATTGGTGGCAGCGGTTTTTAAATTAAGCTTGAACACGTCATCTGTAAGGATGGCGTTTTTTTGAAAGAAGATTAGCCGGATGAAAAAAACAAAATACCTCATTCTGGCATTAGTGGCCGTTTTAGGCCTCATTTGGACTGGTTGGCTTTATTTTGCACCTAACGCAGGTAG
>JAXGWL010000080.1:0-4175 GCA_040773345.1 Lactobacillus sp.
CTGCGTCCTCAGCCTAGCGCAGCCGAACTGCAGCAACTAGGCCTGGCCCAGGCACCTCACATCCGGACACAGGATCCGCAAGCAGCCTATGCTTTCGCTCAAAAAACTGCCTTTCCGCTATTGATTGGCGGGACGAGTCAGGGCAAGAAACAAAAATCGGCCGTGGTTTTTGATATGCCGGCTTTACGCAAATATATTGTTGAAAACAAAGTCGAGCATATCTTAATTTCACAATTCATCGATGGCCAAAAATATGAAATTACCGCGTTGGCTGATGGTCAAAGGGCGGTCATCCCTGGAATTATTGAACACTTAGAGCAATCGGGTTCTCATGCTAGCGACTCCATCGCCGTCTTTAAGCCCCAGCGCTTATCGGCAGCGCATGAGGCCTTGCTACGCAAGGCAGTAATTACGATTGCAAAGGAACTAAAGCTGCGCGGACCTTTGAACTTTACCTTCCTGATTGCCAAAGGCCGGGTCTACTTTTTGCAGCTTAAAACTTATGCCGGACATAACTTGGCCTTTTTGTCAAAAGCAACGGGGCACAACATTGTTGCTTTGGGGACAGAAGTGCTGTTAGGCAGACATCTGACTGAGCAAGAACTGGCGCCGGAATTTTGGGCGCAAACAAATGACTTGATCTACATTAAGATGCCAGTGTTCAGCATGCTGAATTACCACAGCGACAACACTTTTGACTCAAAGATGAAGAATGCCGGCAATGTAATGGGGCGTGATACAGCGCTTGCGAAAGCCCTCTACAAAGGTTACGCTGGTGCTGGGCTTTACATCCCGAGCTATGGGACGATCTTTATTTCCGTCAAGGACAAGGATAAAGACCATGCCATTGACTTGGCCAAACGCTTCCACCGCTTAGGCTTCAAGCTGCTGGCGACGGAGGGGACTGCTAATATTTTTGCGGAAGCAGGCATTACGACTGACGTCGTGGGCAAGGTGCATGAAGGCAATGACAACCTGCTGACGAAGATCTTTGACCACCAGGTCAAGCTGGTCATCAATGTCACAGATTATTCTGATGCCGAAAACCAGGACGCAATCCGGATCCGTGACCGGGCACTAAGTACCCACGTACCCGTCTTTAGCAGCCTGCAATCAGCCGAATATGTCTTAAGCGTACTCGAGTCGTTGGCTCTGACGACGCAGCCAATCTAAAAATTAAGAGGAGAAGGAAATGAGATATCAGAAGTTTTTGCTATTGTTGCCGGCGTTGCCGTTCGTGTTTGGCTTTACTAATATCGCTCACCGTGGCGACAATGAATTGGGCAATTATGCTGAGCACAGCTACGAGGCTTATGATCGTGCCGATGCTGAACAAGCCAATTATATTGAGCTGGATGTTTGGCGGACAAGCGATGGCGTCTTAGTGGTCAACCACGATCAGAATTTAGCGAGTCAGTTTGGCGCCAGTGTCGACATTCCGACCACGCCTTATCGGCAGCTGTTGCAATACCACAACGATGCTGGCGAGCCGGTACATACCTTGAGTGAGGTTTTAGACCGTTACCAAGCTGATCCGACGTTAAACTTCATGATTGAGCCTAAGGATCCGCAGGCTTTGCCTGGCATTATCCAGCTAGTCAACCAAAAGGGCCTGGGTAAAAGAGCCTTGCTCGAATCAACTTCACAGGAAGTGCTGCAGCAGGCGCAAAGTATGGCGCCTAGCATCGCCAGAGCACTGCTGGGTGGCGACTATACGCAGTCTGGCAACAATCAATACTATGCCAACAACCGTTATGACCAACAAGCTAGCAGCTATCTAAAGCAGCACGGGCAAAAATACTTGCTGTGGGGCGTCAACGATGCAGCGGCGATGAAGCAAATTGTCGATTCAGGCAACGTCGATGGTTTAATCACGGACTTCCCAGGCCGCTTATCACAAATTTTAGGCATTAAAAACTACCCAGCTAAAAAAATTAACGGTAGCATCGTTGTCAAATACAAGAATAACTGGAGTGTAAACGTCTGGACTGGCTATGGTAAGAACCGGCACTTCAGTGGTCAACGCGTTAAGAATGGCAGTCGCCACGCAGTCTACGAGGTAGCCATTGAGAATGGCCAGACCTGGTACAACATCGGCGGTAACCACTGGCTGCCTGGTCAATACGTAGCGAGTTACCCAGTTAAACAGGCAGGCAGCTCAACAAATAATCAATTGCCAGATGCGCACCGGGGCGTGTTGACCTTGGCCCGGGCTGCGGAACTGTACAGCGATCCTGGTTTGCAAAACTCGTTAAATAGGACCTTGTCGGAAGGCACGAGCTGGCGCTTTTTCGCTACGGTAGAACGCAACGGCAAGACGGCTTACAACTTAGGCGGCAACCAGTGGATCAGCTCTGACAGCTTAAAAGAGGCGCAGACGAATGAGACCGGTGTCGTCCAGATTAAGTATAAGCGGGGCTATGGCATTAATATGTGGGCCCGGCCTGACTTGACGCAATTTACGGGGCGGCGCCTGCAAGATGGGACCCGTTGGAAATTCTTTGCCAAACAGAGTGTCAACGGACATACGGTCTACAACTTGGGCGGCAAGCAATGGATTGACAGCAAGTATGCTGTGCAAGTTGATTAAACTTAGATAAAAGATTTTGGACGCAAAAAGACGCTAGTTTGAAACTAGCGTCTTTTTTTATTTATTTTTATGATTTGACTTGTTTAGCCAGCACACTGTGCTCATCCGGCGTGACCTCAATCGAGTTCTGCCCCCGGTAGATCACAAAACCCGGCTTAGCCCCCTTTGGCTTCTTGAGCCGCTTATCTTGCACATAATCGACTTGTACGTGGCTCGAAGACCGTCCTTTAGAAAAGTAGGCGGCAATCTCAGCCGTTTCTTGGATGTCTTGCTCGCTTGGATCGTCGTCGCGCAGGATTGTGTGGGAGCCTGGCATATTTTTAACGTGGAACCAGTAGTCGGACTTGTTGGCCTTTTTAAAAGTCAGCCAGTCGTTTTCATAGTTGTTTTTACCGACCAGGACAAGCTTGCCAGAGGTCAATTTAAACTGCGGCAGATTCTTTTCAGTAATTTTTTTGCGCTTGCGCCGACCTTTGGTTTGCTGGTGTAGGTAACCTTGTTCAGTCAGCTCCTCGGTGATGGCGTCGATGTCTTGCGGGTCGGCATTGTCGATGGCCGTTTGAATTGAGTCAAAATAGGCCAGGTTCTGCTGGGCTATTTTGATTTGCTGCTTGACGTATTTGATCGAATCGCGCAGCTTTTGGTAGCGCGTGAAGTACTTTTGGGCGTTGCGCACCGGCGGCAGGGCAGGGTCCAGGCTGATGACTAATGGCTTATTGTTTTCATAATAGTTGGGCAGGCTGATCTTGGTCATGCCTGGCTTGACCTGGTTTAAATAAGTTTCCAGCAACTCGCCTTTGATGCGGTAGGATTCGGAGTTTTCTGCCAAATCCAGTTGACTGGTCAGTTTGCCCAGCTTTTTTTCGAGCTTTTGTCGCTCATTTTTGACAATTGTCGTAATCCGACCTGCTTTTTGCCGGACCCAATTGCGGTTGGCTTGCTCACGGTAAAAATCGGCGATCCCGGCGTTGACATCGGCGTTTTTAAATAAGAGTTCATAGTCTAAGTGGTAAGGCAGGTATAAGAACAAACGGCGGAGGTGCTTGGTATTCATTAAGATAAAGGCCTTCGGGTTGTCTAATTGTTTGACGAAAGTTTGCAGGGAAGCGTAGGAATAATCGTCTTCAAAATAACCGGTCAATTCGTTGCGATCGTCACGATCTAGCCCAGAGATCTTGGCAGCTAAGTCTTGGGGCTCATATCTTGCCTGCAGATCTTTAAATTCATCTTCTGTGACGGTCAATGGGTTGATGCCAGCGCGCAAAGGTGGCAGCTCGTAGTGAGCTTTTGGCAGCAAGATCCGGGCGCGGTTTTCGTCCGGGTTGATTCGTTTTAAAAGATCGATGATGATCCCAGAATTTTCATCGTAAAGAATGACGTTGCTGTGCCGTCCCATCAGTTCTACTGATAAAACCAAACTGACTTCATCGCCTAAATCATTGCGGTTTGAAAAATGAAAATTGACGATCCGCTCAATACCAACCTGGTCGATTTTTTTCAAAATTGAGCCAGACAGGTATTTGCGTAAGACCATGGTAAAGGTCGGAGCGACGTCAGGATTCTTTAAGTTTTCGTCCAAAAAATA
>JAXGWL010000081.1:0-4153 GCA_040773345.1 Lactobacillus sp.
AGTGCAAGAGGGCACGATCTCTCGCGCAGCAAGCAAGCTGCACCTCTCTCAGCCAGCTTTATCGCGGCAAATCATTGAATTAGAAACGGAGTTGGACGTCCAGCTGTTAATTCGTGGCAAGCGCAAGGTGACGCCGACCCAGGAAGGCAACTACCTTTATGAGCGGGCCCAAGCCATCATCGCCATGGTCGACAAAACCCAATATAACCTGCAATCTGATGCAATAGTCAGCGGGTCCATTTTTATTGGCGCGGGTGAAAGCTGTGGTTTCCGGCCAGTGGCCAAGATCCTCAGTCAAATTATGCAGCAGCATTCTGACGTTAAGGTCAGAATCATGAGCGGCGACGGTATTTTTGTCAGAAACCAGCTTGAACAGGGCATCCTAGACTTTGGCGTGGTCATGAGTACACAAAAGCTAAGCGGCTACAATTCAATTTTTTTGCCTTTCGAAAACGAATGGGGCGTCTTGATTAGAAATGACAGTCCCCTAGCTAGAAAAGAGGCCATTACCCCCTGCCGATTTGGTAGGCTATAGATTAATGACGAGTTTTCGCACAGAACAAAACGAAATTTTTCGTAACTGGAGTGGCAATTATTTTAAAAAGTTGCATTTTGCCTGCAATTACAATCTGATTTTTAACGCCAGTCTAATGGTGCAAGAAGGGGCAGGCGTTTGTCTGTGCTACAAAAAACTTTTTCCTAAAGAAAAAGGCCTCGTCTTTAAGCCACTGCAGCCCCGCTTAAAAGAAAGCATGCAGGTAATTTGGCTTAAAAACAAGGTCTTATCCAACGTCGATCAATTGTTTATTAAAATGCTTCAAGAAAATGTAGCTAAGTCCTGAGGAGCCATGATGGCTTCCCAATTAGGAAATTGCCGAGCTAAACTTTTTAACGGCGCTAGCTGAGGATCATCATCCAAAAACAGCAGCGCCGTTTTTTTATCTTCAGCTTCCACTAAAAACCAACGTAAGCGCGCATTCTGATCGGGGTCAGGGAAAAAGTTGGCGTGCCAAGCTGTGTTTAGTTCTAAAGCACTGTGGCAAACCGGGCAGTGGTAGTCATGGCGCATAGCCTCCTGGTAAGATAAGACGCCGTGGTGGCGACCACTGCTGCACTTGTATGCGGTCCAGTCCCCGTTTTTGTCAAAAAGCCGCAGCTTGTTAAAGCCCGCTTGTTGGAACAAGTGCAGCGGAATCGTCGTCGTAATGAAATAGGTCTTGTCCTGCAGCAGCTTTTGCAAAGCTTGCATCTGCCTGCCCGGCTGGTAGTTTTGCAAAGATTGCGTCCGGTGAGCCTGCAAATCTCTTTCTTGGGGATCAATCACCAGGCCTTCTTTTTTAGCAAAAGGGCGGCCGGCAGCCACTACTACTCTGTCAAAATCTTGCCAAGCGGTCATGCTTGCTCTCCTTGCAGCTTCTTCAAATCGATAATTTGGTCAAACATCGCTTTTTCTTGGACGCTAATCTTGTGGGCCACTTCGATCACAGCAATTTTTTCATTGCCTAAAAGCGTCCGGTGAATGTCCAGCGACAGCAGTGGATCCAACGCACTGGTGGCCTCGTCAGCGAGCAGAATTGGCCGGCTGCTGAGCAGCAAGGCTCTAGCAATCTCCACTCTTTGAATCTGGCCACCTGACAGGTTGTTGCCGTTTTCGCCGACCTGGTAGTCTAACCCTTCTTTGGCCAGCAGACCACTTAAGCCTGCCTCCATGGCTACTTTTTTCAAGTCAGCGTCACTAGCTTTGCGTCCTAAGGTAACGTTAAAGCGTAGCGTATCATCAAACAGAAAAGGCTTTTGGTTGACATAGGAAAAGAAATTATGAGCTTTTGCCCAATTGCCAGTAACATTTTGGCTATTAATCAAAATTTCCCCGTGATTGGGCACCTTTAGCCCCTGCAAAATGCGCAGCAAAGTGGTTTTGCCCCAACCACTAGGCGCCATCAGCAAAATCTTTTCACCGGGTGCGACTTGGAAGTTAATGTGGTTGAAGATCTGCTTATGGTCGTCGTTAGTCAAATAGCCCAAGTCAGCAATTCGCAGGCCCGTAAAGTTCTTTGCCTGGTGGTCAGCGTAATTAGGCTCAAATTGTAGAGCCGCTTGGGTCTTTTCCCACATTGGTCCAGTTGACTTAACCTGGTTGAACTCTTGAAAAATTGTCACCACTGGCGTAATAAAGTTAATTGCCAGATCGACCATCATGACCAAAGTGCCAACAGCCATCTGGCCGCGCATCATCATAATACCGCCGACAGTGCAAGGCAGCACGAAGCAGAACATTTCGGCCACTGAATAGATCAGCTCCAAAGCCCAGGCCTGGGTAAACTTCATCGACCGCAAAGCCTCCTCCATGCGGCCCGCTGCCTTAATTGCCCAGGAAATAACCATTGGCTGTGCATTGTAAAGGTCAGCAGCTTGCGCCCCATTTAAACTGTCGGAAACAGCCTGAGTGTAGTCCGCGTTTTTAACGGTCCACACAGCCGCCTTTTTAGCAATTAGCTTACTGGTAAAAATCTGGACGATTGCCGGGGCAATGGAGGCTGCTAAGAAGATCAGCGTCATTTGCCAGGAGTTGTAAAAAGCAAACGAAATAGAGCCCACAAAGACGATTGCTTGGTATATCATATCGATTTGAGCTTCAACACGGTTGGTTTCAATCTGCTTTAAGTCATTGGTCATAAGGCTGAGGCCATCTTTAATATTACTGGCCCCATTAAAGACCAAGTAAGCAATATTGGCCCGTTTAAAAGAAAGATTGGCTTCTTTGACAATGCCCATCTTCGTGTGTTCATAGCAAAAGCTGCTCGTCATAAAACATAGCTGACCAATGACGGCCACCCCAGCCAGCGTCAAAAACTGGCGCAGGCTCGTGTGATGTGAAGTAGTCATATTCAACATCAGCTTGACGATGTAAGCTACGAATAAAACATTGCAGGCCTTAATCGCAGCTAGGAAGGTAAATAAGGCAACCTGGCTTTTGCGTGCATACTTCAAAGTCATTGCCATTCCCCCTTTTCAGAAAGTTTCTCGCCTAATTATATCTAATTGTCATTCTAACACCTAAATTTTCTGCAAATTTAGGGTATAATGGTTGTGAAATGATTTTCAAATTCACAGGAAAGTAGGCGTTTTTATGCAACAAGGTACTAAGATTATCACTTTAGATAATGGCTACCATTTGTGGACAAATACACAAGGCACTGGCAAGATCCACCTGTTGGCTTTGCACGGTGGCCCTGGTGGCAACCACGAATACTGGGAGGATGCGGCTGCTCAGCTGAAAAAGCAGGGTTTGGACGTGCAGGTGACCATGTACGACCAATTAGGTTCCCTGTATTCAGACCAACCAGACTTTTCTGACCCAGCCATTGCCAAAAAGTACTTAACTTATGAATACTACTTGGATGAAGTTGATGAAGTCAGAAGAAAATTAGGCCTAGACAACTTTTACCTGATCGGGCAAAGCTGGGGTGGCCTGCTGGTCCAGGAATACGCCGTGAAATATGGCCAGCACTTAAAAGGTGCCATCATTTCGTCAATGGTCGACGACATCGATGACTATGTGAAGTCGGTTAACCGCCGCAGACAAGAAGTTTTGCCACAAACTGAAATCGACTTCATGCACAAGTGCGAACAAGAAAATGATTACGCCAACGAGCGTTACCAGGAAGACGTGCACATCTTAAACATCAACTTTGTGGATAGAAAACAGCCTTCCCGGCTGTACCACCTTTACCCATTAGGCGGTACGGAAATTTATCACACCTTCCAAGGTGACAATGAATTTGTCATCACTGGTAAGTTAAAAGACTGGCACTTCCGCGATCAGCTGCACAAGATCAAGGTGCCAACCCTGCTGACCTTTGGTGAAAAAGACACGATGCCGCTAGACACCGCAAGAATCATGCAAAAGGAAATTCCAAATTCTCGGCTGGTTACGACGCCTAACGGCGGTCACCACCACATGGTCGACAACCCGGATGTTTACTACAAACACTTGGCCGACTTCTTACGGGAAGTTGAAGACGGCAGTTTTAAAGGCGAATAATTTCTGACAAACAAAAAAGGCGGAGCTAAGCTCCGCCTTTTTATTTTGCAACTATTTATCAGCAACAACGATCAAAGACTTGATTGCTTCACGGTGATCCATGGCCTC
>JAXGWL010000082.1:0-4141 GCA_040773345.1 Lactobacillus sp.
AAGGAGTTTTAGTAGTTTTTAAACAAAGGGTTTAAGCAACAGACTTAAAAAGCTCTCAGTAATACTGAGAGCTTTTTTTCGAATTATCTTGCATTAACTTTGGCAGTTTTTTGGTCAAAACAAAAGTCATTTTAATGCTTTTTATTATGCTATAATTCCTCTATTGCTTGGCCTGCAGAAACGCCTCTTTTGCACCAACATGATTGTGTTATAATTTCCATAGTCTATTTTTAAGGAACGATTCATTTTGAAAATTGCAGTTATCACAGACAGCACTAGCACGCTGACCAAAGCAGAACAGCAAAAATATAACATCCATATCTTATCGACCCCGGTAAGCATCGGTGGCAAGGAATACCGTGAGGGCGTCAATATCAATTCCGCTCAGCTCTTTGCCAAAATCGATGCCGGGGAAGGTTTTCCCAAGACTTCACAGCCGAGCATGGGTGAGGCCCTGGAAATGTGCCAAAACTTGCACGACCAAGGTTACGAGGCCATTATTCTGATCACTTTGACGCATACGATCAGTGGCTTTTTTAACACGATGCAAAACATCGCCCAGATGCACCCAGAATTAAACCTGCATCCCTACGATTCGCATTTAACGGTTAAGATGCAAGGCTATTTGGCAATTGCTGCTTCAATCATGGCCCAAAACGGCTTAGAGCCTGCTGAAATCATTAACCGGCTGGATCAATTGCGGGCAACCATCGACGAGCTCTTCATCGTCAACGATCTGAGCTACTTAAGCCGTGGTGGTCGTTTAAGCAACGCTTCCGCCTTTGTCGGCACGCTACTTCAAATCAAACCGCTTTTAACTTTTGACAATGACTCGGGCAAGATCGTCGCCTTTGATAAAGTTCGTTCTATGAAGAGGGCGCTGGCCAAGATTGAAAAGCTGGCGCAAGAACGCAGCAGTCAGCTGCCTTACCGTGATAAGCTGCGCTTTTTGATCATTCACTCAAACGATGAAAACCAGGCAGCAAGCGTTAAGGCTGACATTAAAAAGACCTTTCCAGACCAACCAGTCGAGATCGTCGAATTCAGCCCAGCTATTGCAACTCACTTAGGTGAAAAATCTTTAGGTATTGCCTGGATGCATGACCCCTTTGAATTTAACTTAGATAAATAAGTTTTCTAAAAAAATAAAAAGCTCCTGCCAAAGCAGGGGCTTTTTTTATTCTATTGACGTTGTTTGTCTTCTTTGTTGATGTCGTTTAAGGCGTCACGCTGTTTTTGCTGGTCGACGTGGGTGTAAAGGTCTGTGGCTGAGGTTCCTTTCTGACCCAGCTGCTGGGCCACTAGTACTTGGTCTTTGGTGATGCTATAGAGTTCCGAGGCCGTGGTGTGCCGCAGCTTGTGGGGCGTCAGTGGGTGCCCAAAAGCGGCCGAGTACTTGTTGACGAGCTTTTCGATGGAGTTCGTGGTAATTCGCCTGGTCTGCTCATGCCAGGTTGTTAAAAAGAGGGCCAGTTCTTTTTTGTCGGCGTGGTAGCGCTCAGCGCGGATCTTTAAATAGTTTTGAACATAGGGCAGGGTCCAGGAAGCGATCGGGACGCTGTCGCGCTGACCACCCTTGCGCGTGACATCCAAGGTAGCATCTTTCATGTTTAAATCCTTTAAGTCGACGCCGGCACATTCAGAGACACGGACACCGGTCCCCAAAATCAAGGCGATGATGGCCAGGTCCCTCTCCTTGTTCTTTTTAAAGGAGGGGAGGGCTTGTTTGGAAGCCTTGTGTTCGTAGCCCTGCTCGATGAAGTTTAAGAATTCGTATTTGAGGTCGCCGCGCAGCATGTGGGATTCCAAGACGTGGGCGCGGTAATTCAAGGTTTTAGAAGAATTCAAAGAATCAATTTTAAGCATGACGTTGCGGTCGAAGTAAGGTTCGCCGTGGTTGTTATCAGCTGTGATGGTTAAAAATTTAAACAGTGAGCGCAAGGCATTGATCGAACGGTTAATCGTCGTCGGTGAATTTAAACGACCTTGCTTGTTTTTGGTGTGCTTGAGGTAGTCGATGTAGAGCATGATGTCGTTGCGGCGCAGATTGGCTAGCGTGTCGGTTGCGACGTCAGCATTGCTTTTGGCAGAACTGATTTTAGAAGCACGCAGCCAGTCGAAAAAGCGCCTAATTTCAGTCAAATACTGGTAAGACGTCGTCAAAGAATGGTTGGTGCCTAAGTAATACTGTTTGACGAAGTCAGGCTCTTTGGCGAGTTCTTCTTTGATTAAACTTAAGTATTTTTGGGTTTCCATGTGGTTAAAAGTCTTCTTCCAAATTTATAGAGATTGGCATTAATTGATCTTGTTGATGCACTAGCCAATCTTTTTGTGGTTCTTATGATGGAGCGACAATTTGCTCGTGATATTCCTTGGCTGTCAGTAAATAACCAGTCAACGATTCATGTGCACTCTGAATAGCCTCGTTCAAGGAGTTGCCAAAGTTGCTGCGTAAGGATCTAAATCAGGGAAAGTAACTTCGTATTTTCTAAATGAAATTTTGCAAAGTAAGTCATCATTTTATACTCCGTTTTCTAAGCAAAGCTTTTCAGTTTATCATATCATGAAGGAGGTCGATCTAGCTATCATTAAAATTATAGTTTTAATGATAGAGGCGGTCAAGAAAAGTAGAAGAGCGTGTTTTTGGCTGAATATGCTATTTGACGCTTTAAGCTGAATGATTAACCAACTGAAACTATTTTGCAACTGAGTTCGGTCCTAACACGTGGTTTTTCTTGAGCTGTTCTTCAATTCTCTTTAGCCATTTAAGCTGTCTTTGTGCCCAATCAGCTAAGCCATAAACCTTGGCCATTGCTCGTTCAATGGCTGCCGATTCTGATTCCAAACTGCCAACGTTAGCTGCCTGACGAATAAAGCCAATAATACTTGCAGCCACATCAACCTTGTTAGTCTTGCGCCAAGCTTCTCTCAGCTCGCCCACTTTATAGCCATGAGCACTGAGCACTTTTTGAATTTGTTGCAAATCCTGCAACTTTAGATCACTTGGTCGATTAATCACCGTTTCAATCGCTGCACTCTGACTTCGATTTTCTTTAATAAACTTGTCGAAGGATTCCAAATAGTCTGAGGGTCTTTCGTTGCTATTCCCATAACCACGTTCATCAGCTAACGGTTCATCTTTAGCATGAGAAATTAAAGCCGTCCTTGGCTTCAAATGATATTCGCTAATTGTTCGAATATTGCCGGATTCTGCTTTTAGCTTCGTCTGATCTGCAGACTCCAAACCACGAGCCCATCTTTGTAGATCCTTTACATTTAAGGCAGTTTCTAATTCTGCCGCTTGCTTATCTTCAAGTATTTGGATTTTACGCTGAATTTTAGCGACTAATTGATTGCGATACTCAGCAAAAGCCTCTTTGTTTTGAGTATTAATAGCTAATGCATAATACTCTTCGACCGTTCTTTGGACCTTTTTATCATTGATGACGTTTTTCATGTCAGTGACATCTTTCATGCTGTCATACTGACCGACTGCATCAAAGATATTGAAAGCATCAACGCCTGGATATTTACGTGTGGCGCGTCCCAGCATCTGTTCGTACAAAATTCTGGACTTAACCCTGCGCAAGAAAACAATATTGCAGATTGACGGCACATCGATCCCCGTAGTTAAAAGATCAACGGTGACCACGATATTTGGATATTGTTCGTTTTTAAATTGTTTGATATGCAGTTCGCGGTGACGATCCTTACCAGTTATTTTCATGATCGCATCGTCGTTAAACGGATTGCCGACCTTGGCAAATTCTTCCTTAAGGAGACGTACGACAAGGAGACGTACGACCATATCAGCGTGGTCATCTGTAGCGGCAAAAACCAAAGTCTTACCCAGCTCTGGTTGGTTAGGATCCAAATACTTATCTGCAAGTTTATGACAAACAACGCGGTTAAATGACTCAGTGATGACTTGCTTATTAAATGATTCAACGTCAAAACTGATATTTTCTGGCAGCTTGTATTTTTCAAACTTTTTTTAGTCGTAATTATAAGAATCTACACTCTGATCTTTATTAAACTTAATTCAGTCTTCAGATAGCTTTGTTTTCAGAATATATGGGGCATTGTAGTCCATCAAATAGCCATCCAAGACTGCTTGCTGATAACTATAGGTATAAACAGG
>JAXGWL010000083.1:0-4120 GCA_040773345.1 Lactobacillus sp.
AAAACGGACAAATCAGCCTGGACCAGCTAAAGCAGGAATTAACGCCAGATACGATCCTGGTGTCTATCATGGCCGTCAACAACGAGGTCGGCAGCATTATGCCGCTGGCGGAGATTGGTCAACTGGTTGCACCGACCAAGGCCTATTTCCACGTCGACGCCGTGCAGGGCCTCGGCAATATTGATTTAGATGTGCAGAAAATGAAGATTGACTTTCTGTCGACTTCTGCACATAAGATTAACGGCCCGAAGCTATTAGGTTTCCTCTATGCTAGACATGGCTGTCAGTTGCCGAGTTTTATCTTGGGTGGCGAACAGGAATTAAAACGCCGGGCTGGTACCGAGAATGTCCCCGGCATCGCCGGTTTTGGTGAGGCGGTCCGGGAGCTGCAGCAAGTTGATAAGAAAAAACTGCAAGCAAAGTACGCCTCTTTCCAAAAAATCATTTTGGCTAAACTGACTGAGCAGGGGGTTGACTATCAAGTCAACGGTGCTTTGACTGGCCCCGTCTCACACCACGTTTTAAATCTGTACCTGCCGGGCATCACCACTTATGTGCTTTTAACGAGATTAGACCTGGCTGGCTTTGCAGTTTCCGGGGGCTCGGCCTGCACGGCTGGCTCGCTTGAACCGTCACACGTTTTAACGGCCATGTTTGGCAAAAATTCCCCCCGCGTCGGTGAATCGATTCGCATCAGCTTTGGGCGCTTCACGACTGCCGCAGAAGTGACGAAGTTTGCTCAAGCTTTGAGTGAGATTGTGCTCGATTTAGGTCAATGATTTGTCTTTTTTAATGATTTTGCTTATTATTAGTTAGTGAGGCTTTTGAAATGAGCAATATTGTCAAAATCAACGGTGATAGCCGTAAATTTGCACTAAGTCCAGATTTAAAGCTGTACGCCTTAACTGATGTCGGTTTTAATAAGACGCGGCTCGGCAATTTTAACTACCAGCATCCGCTCTATAACGACTCGCCTTATGACGCTCCGACTGAATTAAAGATTACTATCAATAAAGAGCTTAACCATTTGACGATGGTGATTACCGACCGCAATGGTCTCCAGAAAGTCAATATCTTTAAAAATAAGCAACTGGCTAAGACCGTGGAACTGCTCAACTACATCATTAAAGACCTCGAGGAACGTAAAATTCTAATTGAAGTAAAGGATGATTAGCAGTGAAAGACAACAGCAAGACGAGAGTTGTCGTTGGCATGAGTGGTGGCGTTGACTCTAGTGTCTCGGCACTGCTTCTTAAGCAGCAAGGCTACGACGTCGTGGGCGTCTTTATGAAAAACTGGGATGAATCCGATGACTCCGGCGTTTGTACGGCGACTGAGGACTACGAAGATGTCAAAAAGGTGGCCGACAAGATTGGGATCCCGTATTATGCCATCAACTTTGAAAAGGAATACTGGGAACGCGTCTTTGAGTATTTTTTAAATGAATATAAAAAGGGGCGGACGCCCAATCCAGATGTCATGTGCAATAAGGAAATCAAGTTTAAGTCTTTTTTGGACTTTGCCATGAAGCTTGATGCCGACTACATTGCGATGGGCCACTATGCTAAGACCTACCGCGATGCAGACGGCGTTGTGCACATGATGCGGCCTAAAGACGGCAACAAGGACCAGACTTACTTTTTAAGCCAGTTGTCGCAGAAACAACTGAGCAAGGTCATTTTTCCACTGGCAGATTTAACTAAACCGCAGGTGCGGACTATTGCCGAGAAATACGGCTTGGCGACGGCCAAGAAGAAGGATTCGACAGGCATCTGCTTTATCGGTGAGCGCAACTTCAATAAGTTTTTGTCAGAGTTTTTGCCAGCACAAGCCGGCGAAATGGTGACGCCTGACGGACAAGTGGTCGGCCACCACGCTGGCCTCATGTACTACACGATCGGTCAGCGTTCTGGCTTAGGCCTGGGCTCGACCAAGGAGTCAACGGCCCCTTGGTTTGTCGTGGGTAAGGATTTGCAGCACAATCGCTTGATCGTTGAACAGGGCTATGACTCTGACCTGCTGTACTCCGACCAGTTGGTTGCTTCGGACATGTCGTTTTTCACAGGTCAGCCAGACCATGATTTCGACTTGCACTGTTCAGCTAAGTTCCGTTATCGACAACCTGACGTAGCTGTCACTTTGCACTACCACGCTAAGGACAACACGGCGACGATCGACTTTGACGAACCAGCGCGTGCTGTTACCCCAGGTCAGGCCTTGGTCTTGTACAAGGGCGAAGAGTGCTTAGGCGGCGGGACAATCGACAAGGCCTTCCGCCACGCCAAGGCTTTGCAGCTTGTTTAGAAGCTGCATATAAAAGGACTCGCATCCGACAGACGGATGTGAGTCTTTTTTTGTTTGCATGCCGGCGCGGAACAATTCATAATTGATAATAAGGAGTTTTAATTATGCAGATTTATTTCGTTCGTCACGGTAAGACAGAGTGGAATTTGGCTAGTCGTTTTCAAGGCGCCCACGGCGACTCCCCACTGTTGCCACAAAGCTTGGCCGACATTAAAAAACTAGGCCAGCATTTAAAAGGAACTAAGTTTCAGGCCATTTATGCCAGCCCCTTAAGCAGGGCTTACCACACCGCCTGTGGGATCAGGGATGCCATGGGCTCCCAACTGCCAGTGCACAAAGAAGAATTACTGCGGGAATTTGACCTAGGCGACATGGAAGGGCGCCACTTTGACGAAGTCGCCAAAACACAGCCGGTGCAGATGAATAATTTTTGGCACCATCCCGATCAGTACGACGCCAGCGTCTTTCACGCCGAAAGCTATCCGCACGTCATTGCTCGAGGCAAAAAATTTGCCCGCCAAGTCGCTGCCAAATATAGTGCTCCCAGTGATAAGGTGCTGGCTGTCAGCCATGGTGCAGCCCTGAGCGCCATGATGGGGGGGCTTTTAGGCTATCCTTTGGCGCAACTGCGAAAAAACGGGGGCCTAGGCAATACGAGTTTGACGATTTTAGAGACTAATGATGGCGGCCGGACTTTTCAGATTGTTGTCTGGAATGACACGAGTTTTTTGGGCCGCAAGCTTTCGAAGACGGATTTACTGTGATGAATCAAAAAAGCGCACAATTGTATGAAAAGGGCCAAGTCAAAGCAGCCATTCACCTTTTGGTTTTGGCGATTGACAAACATCCCCGCCAAGAAGACAACTACCTGCAGCTTTCTACCTATCTGCTTGAGCAAGGCAGTGCTGACCAAGCCGCAGAATTGTTAGTCAAGGCCAAGCAACTGGTAGCTAAACCCCAGCTGCTCGATTATAACCTGGCGAGCTGCTATTACTACCAAGGCAATTTTAAAAAGGCGCTGGGGCTTTTGCGCCGGCTGCCAAATGATGATGCCAACCTCTACCAAAAAGGCCTTGTTTATTTAAAGCTGGGACAGCCGGCCCAGGGTCTGGCGCACGTGCTGGCGATGAAGCACCTAGACGACGATGCCCGCGAATTGCTGGGTGACTTATGGCTCGCCCAGGGTGATCTGCAGCGCGCGCAGGCTAGTTTGCTGCAGATACCGGCCGTCCAACGTTCCGCCAAGGTTTGGTTCTTGCTGGGCGTCAGCTGTCTGGCCCAAAATCGCGACCAAGCGGCGTCTTATTTTAAAAAGTGCCGCGTCCAAGACGAGCGCTACTTTTTACGGGCAAAAAAACAATACGATGGCCTCTTGCAGCTAGTAAAAAAGAGGAAGGACCAGTCATGACGCAAAACTTTGTTGGCGAACTGTTGGGCGAAGTTTTTCAAAGCGACACGAGCATGTTTAAGATTTTGTCGGTTAAAATTGTTGGTGAACTGGCCGGCTACCCTGATACAGAAATTAGAGTCACCGGCAATTTTGCTGATTTAAAAGAGGGCACCAGCTATCGTTTTACCGGCCAGCTGGTGCGGCACCCCAAGTTTGGCTTGCAGTTTAAGGCTAATTCCTATCAAACTGTGCTGCCCAAAGAAGCAAGTTCAGTTAAAGCCTTTTTGGCGGGCAAGAGTTTTCCGGGCATTGGCGCTAAAGCGGCTGACAAAATCGTTGGTGAATTAGGGCCGGATGCGCTCAGTATTTTAAAAAATAAGCCCAATAAGATTGCGACCTTGTCTCTTTCACGCCGTCAGAAGGATT
>JAXGWL010000084.1:0-4099 GCA_040773345.1 Lactobacillus sp.
GAACAAAGAAATTATTGATAAAGCAGAAGTAAGCCCGCGTACGTTTTACAGATACTATAAGGATAAAAATGAGCTGCTCGATCGTTTGGAAGCTGAAATTCTGAAAGGGTTGGCCCACGCCTTGGCGGATGACCGTGAGGCCTTGGAACACCTCCAGCACAGCCCAAATAAGCGGGATATAATTGACCTGGCTGACCCAGCCTTTAGAGAAACCTTAGCCTTTGCTGAAAAGCACAAGGAAATTGGGCGTGCGCTGTTGTCTGAAAACGGCGATATTAAATTTGCCCGCCAAGTCGTCAAAGTTTCTGAAAACGAATTTCGGGCCCGGGCCAAATACTTGTCTGGCGATCAACATATCAAGGTTGATGATGAAATCTTCGTCAACATGTATATCTCACAGATCATCAATGTAATCGAGGACTGGCTGTTCTTCAGCGACAACGTCTCTCCATCGACGATTAGACGGATTATTGGTCAGATTCAAGTCATGTCTCCGTTTGAGATGCTAAAGCTGATGACTAGCGAGCAAGAAGGCTCAACCCACGGGATGCAAAACGCATAAGCCCCCGAAGAGAAGTAATTTTGCGATCCGCAAGCTGACAATAGGAGCAGCAGCTGTGTTGCTGGTCGGTCCACTCATAGGCGCTCGTACGCAAAACGCATAAGCGTCAGAGACTGTAACAGCAAAAGGCGAACAGGTTGCAACTGACCAACACGCTGAGATCATTAAGGCGGCAACGGTGGTCGGCATCATACCGACGGCTGCCTCCGTCAGCTCAAACAGGCCACAAGGTTCTACTGTGACCTGGGTGCGCGAGCCTGACGTTTCTAAAAAAGGAACGTCCAGAGGGCGCGTGCGCATCACCGGTCAATCAGCCCTAGGCATTCCTTTTGCCTATGAACAATGGGTTGATGTGACCGTTTATGCTCAAAATGAGTGGTATGACCCGAAGGTGACGGATCTGACAACCGAAGCTGGGTCACCGCTAAAAGCAGCGCAGGCTGTCACTAATTTGGCTAATTTGCCACAAGGAACCAATATTTCCTGGGCAATAGAGCCTAACTGGGCCAAGGCGGACAGTTATTCTGCCCAAATTCAAGTGACCTATCCCGATCAAGCCCTTGATATTGCCACTGTGCAAGTAAATGTGAAGGAGCAACTCTTATCCGAAAAATACCAGCCCCAGGTGACCGACCTGGTAACATCTGTTGGCAAAAAGAACCGGACACAACTAAGGCCGGCTCGACCACAGGCACGGTCTTAGTGACTTACCCTGATAACTCCACCGACCAAGCTGTAGTTAACGTGCAGGTTAAAGAGGAGGCACAAAAGCCAACTGATGCTGATCGCTTTACACCGGACTTTCAAGACTTAGAAACAACGGTTGGCAATAAACTGTCTGCTGAAGAAGCAGTTAAAAACAAGGCACAGGACTGGCAAGTGGTTTGGCATGAGGCCCCCAACTTTGAAAAAGCTGGCGTCTATCAAGTGACGGTCAAAGTTTTTTATCCTGATGGCTCTCATGATGAAGGCCGAGTAAAAGTAACGGTCAAAGAGACTGCAGCAGAGTTAGAGGAGATAACTGACCATACCCAGCACGCTGACCTAGTTAAAAAAGTGACGCGGACAATCCACGTCCACCATCCGGCCGGCGACAAAGAACCAATCTTGCAGACGGCCTTTTTCACACGGACCAAGTTCGTCAACAAAGACACTGGCGCGGTGCACCACTACACAGACTGGCAAGCTCAAAAGGACAGTTGGGAGGAGTATGTGCCAGAAAAAGTGGCCGGTCACACGCATTTAATTGACGGCTTGGCCAGTGAAAAAGTAGCCGCGAAGGTCATTGATCCTAATAACGAAGACCACAAAGATGAAGTGGTCCACATTCACTACCAGGCCTTGCCGGTGCTGCCAATAGATCCGGTTGACCCTGACCCTAGCGACCCAGTTGACCCTGGCAAGCCAGATGAGCCGGAAAAACCAGGCCAGTCTGAGCGTCCGAACACACCTGCTACACCAGATAATGAGCAACCGGTAACCAATACACCAGATAAGGATGTGAATCATGGTTCAACAAATCGCCCTCATCGCCCTAGTCTACTTCCTCTGCCAGTTATTAATTCTGGCACTGGCCAAAACACCGACGGTGTTGGCAACCCTGTCTGCGTCAGCGAGTCTAGCAGCCTTGGCCTTGACGACAGTAGTGGTTATTTAGGAGACAAACTGCCACAAGCCGGGTGGGGTCACGTCCTAGCTGGCGTGGTCATCACGATTTGGTGCGTGCTGTTTGGCTTGGCAATTCGCGAAAATATCTCCCCTGACAAAAAACGCGAAGAAGAATAACCATTAAAATCTGTTAAATCTATGAGACAATGTTTTCTGGAGGACAAAAATGACTTATTCCCCGTCAGAACTCGTTGTCTTATTTTTTACCTATTCGGTCATTGGTTGGCTTTGGGAGACCATCTACTGTTCCTTGAAAGACGGTCACTATGACTACCGCGGCTTTTTGTTTGGCCCATATTGTCCGGTCTACGGCTTTGCCGTCACCACGATCTTGGTTTTCACGGCGCGAGTGCAGGACAATCTGCTGCTTTTATTTGTTGTGGGCTTAATCGTTTCCACAATTTTTGAATTCTGCGCTAGCTTATTTTTGGAAAAAGCCTTTCACATGGTCTTATGGGATTATTCTCATTTGTGGGGCAACTTGCAGGGCAGGGTGGGCCCCGGTCATCTCTCTTTTCTGGGGCGTTGGCGTCGTCTTGCTGGTTAAGTTTGTCCAGCCCCAGGTGCAGAAATGATCAACTGGGAGGAAAATGTAACCCACGGCTATTTTGCCTTGCTGGTGGTCATTGGGCTGGGGACTGATTTTGTCCTGACCATGATCTCAGTGCACCGTTTCCACATGACAACCAAGATGTGGAACGAGCGGATTCAAGCCAAGTTTGATAAAAAGAAGCTGGCCGCCAAAGAATTGCGCGTGGCAGTAGTCAAAAATATCGATACGATTCGACCTAAACAACGGCTCTCTTGGAACCACCGGCGTTTAGCCCACAGCTTTGCTGACCTGCGTTTTAAGGACACCCAGCGACTGAATGTGGTAAAAAATGAATTAATGAAAAGAAAGCTATTTAAATGAGTTAAAAGCAGCCCGTTGCTTCTTACAGCCGGGCGCTTTTTGCTATAATGATGGGTAAATGATGATTTGTTATGTTTCGAGGTAATGAGCAATGGCTGAAAATAAACCAAATCTTTCCCCATCCGATGCAATGATTGACAACTTGATCTCTGCCAGCTTGGCCCTGACCAACGCTACGGCTTTGATCAGTGACCAGGTGACCCGCCTCTCCAAACAGGCCCAGGTGCCCACTCCTGACGAAGAGAACATCATGAAGGCCTTTGAGATGAACCACCAGTTCCAACAGCAGTTAATCAACCTCTGGAACAGGGAACATCCCGACGCTAGCTACAATATTCAATTTGGCGAAGAAGACGACTAGCTATGAAAAAGTACCTCGCGTTTGATATCGGTGGGACCGAGTTAAAATACGGCATCTTGGACCATTCGGGCCACTTGCTCATGAAGAATTCGGTCTCCACTGACCGCCGTGATCGCAAGTCTTTTATCAATCAGATGCTGGATATTGCTGATTCTTACCAAGATGATATTCGCGGCATCTGCATCTGTGCGCCCGGTAAAATTGATATCCATCAAAAGGTCATCCACTTCGGTGGCACCTTACCCTTTTTAGACGGGGTCAATATGCAAAAAGAAGTTGGCGATAAATTTGGCGTGCCTGTGGGGCTAGAAAATGATGCCAAGGCGGCAACGTTAGCCGAGATGTGGCTGGGCGAGCTGAAAAGTACTGGCAATGGTGCCATGCTGACCCTAGGCTCAGAACTGGGCGGTGGCATCATTGTCCACCACCAGCTGCTGCACGGTTCGCACTATCAGGCGGGTGAAGTTAGTTTTTTGCCTTTTAAGCACCAGGCCAAAAACTGGGGCGACTTCACCGGCCAGCAGTGTTCTGCTGTCAACATGATCGTCAAAGTCAATACTGCCTTAGGCATCAAAGACAAATACGACGGGCGGGC
>JAXGWL010000085.1:0-4012 GCA_040773345.1 Lactobacillus sp.
ACGGCAAGGGCTGCCCAGTCTGCAAGTACACCGGCTGGATCGAAGTCCTAGGTGCTGGCATGGTGCACCCGAACGTTTTGGAGAACGCCGGCGTCGATTCTAAGGTCTACGGTGGTTTTGCCTTTGGCTTAGGCTTAGACCGCTTCGTCATCTTGAAGTACGGCGTGTCCGACATCCGTGATTTCTACACAAATGATGTGCGTTTCTTGGAACAATTCCGTCAGGAGGAAAATTAATGCTCGTTTCATATAAATGGTTGCAAGATTTCTTAAAAGTCGACACTGAACCAAAGGCTTTAGCTGAAAAAATTACCCGGACGGGCATTGAAATTGCCAGCACCGTGCACCCGATGGCCGGGTTGAAGAAACTGGTGGTTGGCAAGGTGTTGACCTGTGAAAAGGTGGCGGGGACGCACCTGCACCAGTGTACGGTCGAAGTTGGCCAAGACAAGCCGCTGCCGATCGTCTGTGGTGCACCAAACGTGGCTGCCGGCGAATATGTCATTGTTGCCCTGCACGGTGCTTGGATTGCCGGCCACCACAAGATTAAGCGTGGCAAGATTCGCGGCATGGAGTCCGACGGCATGATCTGTGGCCTGCAGGAAATTGGCTTTAGCGACAACGTGGTCCCACCAAAATATGCCGACGGCATTTTCGTCTTCCCAGAAGTGATCGACCCTGGTACGCCGGTTTACGAAGCCCTGGGCATGGACGACTACATCTTGGACTTCGACATTACGCCAAATAGAGCTGACACCTCTTCGATGGAAGGGGCTGCCTACGAAGTGGGCGCGATCTTAGACGAAAAGCCCAAGATTGAAGACGTCACCTTAAAGGGCGACGGACCAGCTTGGACTGACTACTACCAAGTTGACGTTGACGAAAAATTGGCACCAAAGTACTACCTGCGTAAAATCGAAAACGTCAAGATTGGCGAAAGTCCGCTCTGGCTGCAGACACGCCTGTGGAACGCCGGCATTCGGCCGATCAACAATGTGGTTGACGCCACTAACTATGCCATGCTGCTGACGGGGCAGCCACTGCACGCCTACGACGCTGACGTCTTTGCCAGCCGCAAGTTGGGTGTCCGCTTAGCGCGCAAAGGCGAAAAGCTGACCCTGTTAAATGAAAAGGAATTAGACCTGGATCCCCAGGACATCGTCATTACCGATTGCGAAAAACCGGTTACTTTAGCTGGCGTCATGGGCGGGGCTAACTCCGAAGTTACTGACCAGACGCAGAACGTGCTTTTAGAAAGTGCCGTCTTTGACCCGGCCTTAGTCAGAAAGGCTGCTTTACGACACGCCAACCGGACTGACGCCTCTGCCCGCTTTGAAAAGGGCATCAACTGGGACAATGTCCAAAAGGGCCTAGACGTGGCCGCTTTAATCATGTGCAACCACGCTAGCGCTACTGTTGACCAAGGCATCCTGAAGGCCACGGATGAGCAGAGAAAGCCAGTGGTCATCACCACGACTATCAGCCACATCAACAAGGTTTTAGGTACCAATTTAACTTCCGACGAGGTGGTTAAAATCTTCGACCGCCTGAACTTTGCGACTGAACTTGCTGGCGATAGCATCACCGTCACGGTGCCAAACCGCCGCTGGGACATCTTTATCGACGCCGACCTGATCGAAGAAGTAGCCCGCATCTACGGCTACGACAATCTGGAATCAACCCAGCCGGCTTTGCCAGAAACGCAAGGCGGCTACTCGCCGGTGGAAAGCGTGCAGCGCCGCTTGCGTAGCTTAATGGTTGCTTTGGGTTTAGACGAAACCATCAACTACTCGCTGACTAATCCGCGCAAGGCGCAACTCTTTACGCGCCAGGCCAAAAAGCTGGTGCAAGTTGACTGGCCAATGAACTCTGACCGTTCAACCATGCGGCAAAACCTGATGGTTGGCCTGCTGGACACCGCCAGCTACAACTTTGCCCGCAACCAAAACAGCCTGCAGATCTTTGAAGAAGGGCGCGTCTTTGATAATGAGCAGGGCAGCTTCAACGAAACTGACCACCTGGCTGCCTTATACACCGGCGACATTTTTGCCGAAACCTGGCAGCACAGAAAAGACCAGTTGGACTTCTACTGGGTCAAGGGTCAACTGGAAGCCCTGTTTGCAGCTTTAGGCCTGAAAAACGTCAGCTACAAGGCCGAAGTCATTCCGGGGATGCACCCGACCAGGACGGCCGCCGTTTATGTCAATGACGACTACGTTGGCTACGTCGGCATGCTGGCCCCAAGTTTGAGCTTGCAGGACAAGAATTTGCGTGGCCACGACATCTACGGCTTTGAACTGAATGTTGACCAACTGATGCCACTGCTTTTGAACCGGGCAACTGCCCAGGCCCAACCAGCACCAAAGTTCCCAAGCATGCAACGCGATATCTCTATTCTGGTTGACGCTTCTGTCTTAAACAGCCGTGTCATCGCCGTTTTAAAAGAAAACGGGGGCAAATACTTGTCCGACATCAAGGTCAAGGATGTCTACCGTGGCAGTCAAATCGAACGTGGCAAAAAGAGTTTGTCTTATCAGTTGACATTTTTGAACAAGCGCGATACTTTGACCGAAGATGTTGTTAACAAGGCCATGACTCAGATCAGTGCTGGTTTGACCGCTGAGCTGCAGGCCAAGATCCGTTAAGAGGAGGCACAAAGTGGCCAAGAAGATCAACGAGGGACGCAAAGAGGCTTATGAAAGAGAGAACTTGGCGGCCCGCAAACTGACCCGCTGGATTGGCAGCGGCCTGGCTGTTTTAGTCTTAGTTCTCATCCTCGGCGGCTTGCTTTATAGCCACCACGCTTTGCAACCCTACAACCGCCACGACGAGCGTTATGTGGCTGTCGACATCCCAGCCGGGGCCACCGACAAGGATATCGCCAACATTTTGGCCCAAAAGCACGTGATTCGGTCCGCCCGCGTCTTCAACCTCTGGTTGAAGCTGCACAGTCAAGGCGGTTTCCAGGCGGGCAAGTTCTACGTGTCGGCCAGCATGGCGACGCCTCAGCTAGTCAGTCAGCTGCAGGGCAGCGGTGACCGCCCGGTGGCTGGCACGCTTTTGATTCGCGAGGGCGAAACGATTGACCAAGTGGCCACCGAGCTTGGCAAGAGCGGCCACTTTTCGCGCCAGGAATTTTTGGCTTTGATGAAAGACCCAAGCTTTATGCACGAACTTGCCGCCAAATATCCCCGTCTGCTTTCTTCTTCTATGAAAAAGCACAATGTGCGCTACCACTTGGAAGGCTATCTTTTCCCGGCCCGCTATAACATCTACAAGGGGGACAGCTTAAAGCAGCTGGTCACCCAGATGGTGGGTAAGACCAACCAAGTCCTTTTGCCATATTACGCTACTATCAAGAAAAAAGGCTTGACAGTCCACAAGGTCTTGACCCTGGCCTCCTTAGTAGAGCGCGAAGGCGTGACGACCAAGGATCGGCGCAAGATTGCCGGCGTCTTCTTCAACCGTTTTGCCGCCGACATGCCGTTACAGTCCGACATCTCCGTCATGTATGCCTTGAACAAGCACAAGCATTCTCTGACGATCAAAGACACGAAGGTCAAGTCGCCTTATAACTTGTACAAGCACAAGGGCTACGGGCCAGGGCCTTTCAACAACCCCGGCCTGGACTCCATTTCGGCCGTGCTGCACCCAAGCGACCGGTCGGAAAACTACTTGTACTTTGTCGCCAACTTGAAGACGGGCAAGGTCTACTATTCACAAAACTTGAACCAGCACCTGCGCCGCAACGCCAGCCTGGGTCAGTAGTTGACAAAGACCCGAATTGTAATATCATGGCTTTGCGATCAAAAAAGCTAGAGGAGAAATTAATATGGCTCAAAAAAGATATCCGATGACGGCCGAAGGCAAAAAGAAGCTGCAGGACGAGCTGCGTAGCCTGAAGCTGGAAAAACGGCCGGAAGTCATTAAAAGAATCAAGGTGGCCCGCTCTTTCGGCGACTTATCTGAAAACTCAGAATACGACTCAGCCAAAGACGAGCAGAGTGCCGTTG
>JAXGWL010000086.1:0-4003 GCA_040773345.1 Lactobacillus sp.
ACGATGATAATGACGATGATAATCGTCCCCGTCTTGTCGTATTCGAAGACCTGCAGGGTTTGCTGCAGGTACAAGCCGATACCACCGGCTCCGATATAGCCTAAGACCGTTGACGCTCTGACGTTAATTTCAAAAGCATAAAGAACGTATGAAATGAAATAAGTCATAATCTGCGGCAACACTGCGTAGTGAATAATCTGTAGCTTGTTAGCGCCAACAGAAGTCATCGCCTCAATCGGGCCTGGGTCAATCGTTTCAATCGCTTCATAGAACAGCTTGACGACCACGCCAAAGGTAAAAACTGACAGGGCCAGAATACCAGCGACCGGCCCGATCCCTACAATTGCTACGAAGATCGCACCTAACAGCAGGTCAGGAATCGTTCTGATGATGTTCATGATGAAGCGCAGCACGCCAGTCACAACGTGGTTCTTCACGATGTTACGGGCAATGAGCAAGGAGTAAATAAAGGCAACCACTGAGCCAAAGAAAGTACCCAAAACAGCCATTTTAATGGTTTCAATCAGCAACGGGATAGCCGTGCTGGCATATGACCAGTCTGGGTGGCACATCTGCACAAAGATCGTTGAGAATTGGCCAAAGTTGGTCGGATTCAGCAAAACGCTCAGGTGAGCATTGGTGTCCGACAATGACAGGAAAAAGCCGGCAATAAAAATGATGAGCCAAACTAGGTTCCAGATCTTGAACTTCTTCTTGGGCAGGTCAGTTAAAGCATCGTTTGCGCTCATGCTTGTTCTTCCTCCCCTTCAGGATCTTGACCGTTGTAAATTTCATCAAAGACAGATTGTGGCGTGTCGGCCATTGCGCCATCGTAGACGATCTGACCGGCCCGGACGCCTAAAATTCGGTTGCCGAATTTTCTAGCTAGCGCCACGCTGTGCAGGTTAGCAACAACTGTCATGCCGTATTTTTCATTCAGCATCTTCAGGTCGTTCAAAACACGCTCGGAAGTCTTTGGGTCCAATGAAGCAGTTGGCTCATCGGCCAAAATAATTTCCGGGTTCTGGGTCAGCACGCGCGCAATAGCTACCCGCTGCTGCTGGCCGCCTGACAGCTCGTCAGCCCGCGTATAAACCTTGTCAGCCAAATCAACCGTCTTCAAGGCATCATAGGTGCGTTGCTTATCTTCTTTTGAAAAGAGGTTAAAGGTGGTCTTCCAAGAAGAGTAATAAGCAACCCGGCCCGATAAAACGTTGCGGAAAACGCTAGAGCGCTTCACCAGGTTGAAGTTCTGGAAGATCATCCCGATGTCACGACGCAGCAGGCGCAGCTCTTTACCATGTGCCTTAGTAATTGATTTGCCATTGATCTTAATATCGCCGGAAGAAATGTCCTGCAGACGGTTGATTGACCGCAGCAGGGTTGACTTACCGGCCCCAGAAAGGCCAACGACCACAACAAAATCACCCTTGGCAATAGTCAGATTGACGTCCTTCAAACCAACCGTACCATTGTCATAGATCTTGTTGACGTTTTTCAATTCGATCATCGGCTGTGCGGAATTTGCCATTAACACTTAACTCCTTAAATTGATTTACTTTTTGTTGATAATCTTCTGGTAGCGGCGAATAGTATTGAAGTCCGAGTCCTTAGCGTAAGCGTAGCCTTCGTGAGTGTAGACTTGCTCGATGACCTTTTTACCCTTCTTAGTGTGGGCAATAGAAATGAAGGCCTTGGCTAACTTCTTGCGGAACTTAGGTGACATATCGCTTCTCACCGAAATAGTGTCGTTTGGAATTTCGTGAGTGAAGTAGATCGGCACGACTTTCTTCATAATGTTTGGCTTATCGGCCTTGACAGTGTTGCGAGCATCTTCGAAGACGAAGGCCGCATCAGTGTCGCCATTTAAGACATTCAGTACGGCTTGGTCGTGGCCAGTGACAGTCGTCAGCTTGCACTTCTTAGTGACGTCCAAGCCCTTTTCCTTCAATTCAGCAACTGGGAACAAATAACCCGAGCTGGAAGTTGGGTCTTGGATGGAAATGCTTTTACCCTTCAAGTCTTTCCAGGACTTAATCTTAGAATTTTTGCGCACCAAAATTTCAGCACGGTATTGCTTAACCAGCTTCTTAGTCTGCTGGCCGTTTGGCTGTTTAATGCCGTAGCGTTCAGCCTGCAGTAAAACATCAGCCACGCCGCGTTTGTGGGCTAAAACATAGCCATCAGGTGGTAAGAAGGCAACGTCGATCTTTTTGGATGAGAGAGCCTCGATTGGGGCGTTGAAACTCGTTGAGGTCGTAACCTTTACTGGAATACCCAGGCGCTTTGAGAGCATCCCTTCCAAAGGCTTGGCTCTTGCTTCCAAGGTAGTGGCATTCTGACTCGGCACGAATTGAATCCGCAGAGTCTTAGGCGTGTATGACTTTGATGACTTCTTGCTGGACGAGCAGGCTGCAGCACTTAAGCCAACCAGGACTGCTAAGCCAGCGAACAAAAATTTCTTAAATCTCTTATTCATTCTTCTCACTCAATTAAAAACAACTTACTTCTTATCGCCGGCGACGATCTTGTCGTACTTGCGGACGATGTTAAATTCTGAGTCCTTGGTGTGGGTGTAGCCTTCGTGAGAGTAAATCTTTTCAATCAAAGCTTTACCCTTCTTGCTCTTGGCAATTGAAATGAAGGCCTTGGCCAATTTCTTGCGGAACTTCGGCGACATGTCGCTTCTAACTGAAATAGTGTCGTTAGGAATTGGTCTCGTGAAGTAAATTGGCACAACCTTTTTCATGATGTCAGGCTTGTCGGCTTTCACAACGTTACGAGCATCTTCAAAGACGAAGGCTGCGTCGCTGTCGCCGTTTAAGACGTTCAGCACGGCTTGGTCGTGGCCAGTAACCGTAGTCAGCTTGCATTCCTTAGGAACGTTCAAACCCTTTTGCTTTAATTCGGCAATTGGGAAGATGTAGCCGGCGGAAGAGGTTGGGTTCTGCACTGAAATGCTCTTGCCCTTCAAATCCTTCCAAGACTTGATCTTGGAGTTTTTCCGCACCAGAATTTCTGCACGGTAGTCTTTAACCAGCTTGTTAGTTTGGCGGCCGTTTGGCTGCTTGATGCCATAACGCTCGGCTTGCAGCAAAACGTCAGCGGCCTTTTGCTTATGTGCCAGCACATAACCATCAGGTGGCAGGAAACCAACATCAACCTTCTTAGACTTCATCGCCTCAACAACAGTGTTGTAGTCGGTTGAAGTTGAAACCTTAACCGGGATTCCCAGACGCTTTGACAGCATTTTGGCCATTGGCTTAGTGCGGGCTTCCATCTTGTTGGCCGCCTGGCTAGGCACAAATTGTACCGTCAAGGTTTTCGGGGTATAGCCGTCAGTCTTCTTGCTTGAACTCCCTTGATTCGAGCAAGCGGTAGCAGCAACAGCAGCCAGCACTGCCATTGCGCCAATCAGCACTTTCTTAAAACCTTTTTTCATTATGTCCTCCTCGACATAAGCAACTAATTGGGCAACAAAAAACTCGATGCAGTTCAGCTGCATTGAGTTCATTTAAATGCTCTAACAATACCAAATGATGAAAGTCTAAAAAGGCTAAAATGCGAACGAAATAAGACTATCCCAACAGCAATTACCATAAATTTAGCGGCTGAAACCAGCATTTTCGTCCTCCTCAGTCTTTTACAACGCTCATCGGTGAACATTCTAACAAAGGGTTTTGGGCACTGACAAGATGTGGGTCACAATTTTTTAAAAAATTAGAAATCATCAATTCCAATTGCAAACAAAAAACCTGCCAATGAAAATAATTGGTAGGTTCTTTTTTAAAAACTAATTATTGCTATTATTGGCATCATCATCGTCGTGGGCGTAGTCCAAGTTAGAGAAGCGGTTGTAGGGCTTGGAGAACATCAGCTTCACGGTGCCCCTGGTCCCAGACCGGTTCTTTTCGATAATGACTTCAATTTCGCCGTTGTCGTCTTCGGCACCGACTTCTTGGTCAGGATTGTCGCTGTCGGTATCACGGTAGTAGTCTTCCCG
>JAXGWL010000087.1:0-3986 GCA_040773345.1 Lactobacillus sp.
TGAGCGACAAGTGGTTTGATAAGTTTGTCTACCAAGCAGTGATCAATAAAAAGAACATGCCAGCTGACTTGGTTAAGACCTTTGAAGCTGGGGCCAAGGACCCAATTCAATTGCTGCCATGGGACCCAATGGGTGCTTTAGCTAGAAACTATTAATTAGCCAATCAAAGCATCAAAAAAGCCGCGCTATGCGCGGCTTTTTTGTTTTACCAAATATGCAAATTGCGGTCAGGGGCCAGTTTGCTCAAATTAAACTGCCGGACATGAGGTTGCTTACTTTCAGGCAAGTCCGTCAAAAAGTCCGCCACATTGTAGAGTCCAGTCGAGTAATACCAGACCCCTTTTTCCTTACGAATCGGATCCAGCATCTCGTTTCTAATCGGCTTAGCCGAAACTAAGAAATGCTTGTGGTGAAACTTGAAGACAAAGTAAGGTAAGCGAAAATCTTCCACAACTTCTTTTTTAGTCTTAGCCAGCTCAATGACATTGCTGTAGCTACCAAATTGTGCGTTGAACTGATCATTAAAAGACAAGTAGAAATTCTTGATATTGACGTGGGGAAAATCTGCAGGCTTGACTTGGTCGGGAATGCAGAAAACATGCTCAAAGCCGGCCAGATCTTTTTCTCTTTGGGCTAGAGAATATCGCATCCCCTGCGGTGAAATCACGTGGGCCCAGCTTGGCACGCGTTTGTTTTTTTCATAGTCCGCATACATCGTACGGATCACCTGTGGTTTCACCCAATCATAGTGCATGCGAATTTCATTGCGCTTGAGCAAACTTTTTAAATCCGCATTTTTCATCAGGTTCACCACGAATAGTTCGTAGTGATACTGGCGTACCCAAGCGTGGAAATGTTCCACGGCCTCGTTAGTCACATGGGTGCCATCGAGGATCACGGTCTCGCCGCGCTGCATCTTGGCCAAGACGAACTTATCGACCAGCCTAGTTGCGGCCTTGGTTTCTGTGTGGGGGATCACCTGGTGCAGGCTGTCTTTACCTTCTTCATAGTAGATGGTCAAATCCGAGAGCAACAGTCGGACTGCGTCGCGGCTGATCGCGTACGGCAGCAGATGATGGCGGGCAATAAAAGACGACTTGCCCGAACCAGGCACACCCCGTAGCAAGTAAATTTTTCTCATAAAGCAAACATACTTTCAGATGGTAGATAGACTTTAACGTACGGGTTTTATCTTACATAAAATCTTAGCACACTTTGCCAGGCAAAAAAATAAAGACCCAGTTAGAGGTCTTTATTGGCGCTTGGTCTGTACCAGCGCGATCATTAACAGGACAAAAGCGACAACTGTAAAAATAAGGCCTAGAATCAAAAAAGGCCAAGAAATTTTATGCTGCTTAATCTTTTGCCGAATTGTAAAAGATAAATCATAAATGCCCACGACTGCAAAGAGCAAAGCATACCAGAAGTTAATGTTGATGTTGCTCATTTAATCCTGCTTTCCAGGCGCAATCATTTTCTCGTTCAAGCCGCGTTTGTGTTCAGCCTGAAAGGTCGTATGATTGATGCCTAATGGCCGCAACCTGCGGTCCAAGGTACTATAAATTTTTTCCAGGTCGTCCATGCTCAGATCCCGGTTGACATTGATATGGGCGTCAAAGTTGACGACCTGATCGGAATAGCGCCAGATGTGCACGTGGTGGACGTTTTCAATCTCGGGCACGCTGAGCATAATCTGATTGACTTTGACTAAGTCGATGTTCGGGTTGCTTTCCATCAAGACGTTGCCCGCTTTTCTCGTGACGTCGATTGCTTCTTTCATGACAAACAACGAAATCAGCATTGTGATCAGCGGGTCCAGCCACGGCAAGCTGACAAAGTTCAAGATAATAGCGGACACGACGACCGCAATGCTTGAAAGCGCATCGGACAGCATGTGGACAAAGGTCGACTTCACGTTCAGCGATTTTTTGCTGTCGGAACGCATTAACAACATTGAGAACAAGTTGGCTAACAAACCAATCACAGCAACGATCAGCATGATCTGGCCGTGCACTGGCCGTGGCACCATAAAGCGCTGAATGGCTTCAACAAACAAAAAGACGCAGATCATGATCAACATAAGGCCGTTCGTGAAGGCCGCTAAGGTTTCTGAACGTTCGTAGCCAAAAGTCTTGTGCCTATTTTTATCTTTCTTAGAAAAAAGGTGCGCGGCGAACGACAAAATGATCGCGCCGACATCACCCAAGTTGTGGAAGGCATCGGAAATCAGCGCTAGCGAACCGGCAAACAAACCGCCGATGAACTCGGCGACCGTGATCACAATATTCAGCAAGGAAACGAAAACGTACTTTGCAGTCGTTTGGTCCTTCATGCAAAAGCCCCCTAACTGTCCCTTCAGCAGTTAGTTATTTTACCATAATCACAACTGGAATCACAACTGGTCTTGCGTGATGTCATAGTCGGTGATGACAAAATTGTCGTCAGTTAAGTGACCAATGGTCACACTGCCGTTGTCTGGAAAAATAATGTCGTGCAAATGATCCGACTTGGTCCAGTATTTGATGGCCAGCGTTTTGATAAAATCACCGTGGGAAACTAGCAAAACCCGCTTCATGCCTCGTGTTTCACGCCGCAAATCCCTGATCGCTTTTTCAGTACGCATGTCGAGCTGAGCCGCATCTTCAGCTAAATGACGCGGATCAGCCTTTTTCGTGGCCTCACGGAAGTCGTAGAGGCCAATGGCGTTAATGATGTCAGTGACATCGTAATAGGTTGGCAGGCCTGCCTGTTGGGCAATCAGCGCCCAAGTTGCGTCAACATCGTCGCCTTCAAAACTGCCAAAAAAGACTTCGCGAAAGCTAGGCAGCTTAGGAATTTTGGAAATTACCGACCGCTTGTTGGCGTCCTGCATCAAATGGACGGTGTCAATGGCTCGTTTTAGATCCGAAGAATACATCTTATCAAAATGAATGTCGGACAGCGCTTGGGCTGTATTTTTTAAATCGGCAATGCCCTTGGGCGTCAGTGGCGAGTCACACCAGCCCTGCACTTTGTTCAGCTGGTTGAACATCGTTTCACCATGACGAATTAAATATACTTCTACTGCCATCGTAAGCCTCCCTTGCCAACATTAATTGTTCCTTACAAGATACCATTAATGAGCTAAATAAGCAGTGTAAAAGTAGTAACCTGCTTGTATAAAAGCTAAGAGTGCGATGAAGATCTTCACTTTATGGCTATTTAAGTGCCGTAACAGGCGCGGGCCAACCCAGCCACCAATTAGCATCCCCACGGCCATTGGGATAGCCCGGTCCCAATAAATACGGGAAGTAAAGAGATAGATGAAAAAGGCCGTAGCGTTGGCAAAACCACAGACAACGTTTTTCATCGCGTTGACAACCAGAAGGTTTTCCTTTTTTTCCATATAAGTCAAAACGATTAAAACGACAACGCCGCTTGCTGCGCCAAAGTAGCCCGAATACATCCCCATGATCAGCAAGCCGACGAGCCACAGAAGCTTAATAGGCAGGCTGTCGTTAGCCTCTGGCTCCTTCTTGCCATGGTCGGATACTAAAATCATCACGCCCGAAAAGGCAATGAAAAAGGGCACAACTTTGGTAAAGACCTTGCTAGGAAAAGCTAACAGCAGCCAGCAGCCGATGGCCGAGCCGATCGTGGTAAATAATGATAGCAGCAAAGTTCGGTGCCAGTGGCCGTGCAATTCTTTCAAAGACGCTGCGGTCGAACCGATGCCCGTCCAAATTAAGGCCGCGTCGTTGGTAACGTTGGCATAAAGCGGTGGTACCCCGCTCATGAGCAGCACTGGGTAAGAAGCCAAGGAAGCCATGCTGGCAATCGAAGATAGCAGGCCGCCGGCAATGCCGCCGACCAACATAAAGAGGTTCAGTAAAATAAAATGCATGATCACAGTCCTTTTTTCCAAAAAAAGTTTGCCTAACATTGTAATCCCAAAGACGACGGTTGACCAGTTTTTAGGAAAAAGGTTTAATATTTCAAGTATGGAA
>JAXGWL010000088.1:0-3903 GCA_040773345.1 Lactobacillus sp.
GTAAGAATAAAAAAGCTGGATTTTGTAGTCTCATCTGTTTGCTAACTACTCTTCTTAGTGTAGAAGCAAATTATGAATAAAATGTGAATAATTCTTCCAAAAAAAGTAAAGATCTTTTCAAATAAAAGTAAATTAACGCCAACGAGCGTTAAAATGTACTTGTTATAGTAGTTCTCAAAGATAGGATAGATTTTATGAGTACAAATATCTTAGGCAACCCTTTTTTAAATAAAGGTACTGCCTTCACTTGGGAAGAAAGAAAAGAATTAGGCTTGGCCGGAGCCCTGCCGCCACGTGTCGAGACCATTGATGAACAAGCTGATCGTTGCTTCCAACAGGTCAAGCTGCGGCCGCACGGTCTGCAGCAGCGTAAGTTTGTCATGGAGATTTTCAACACTGACCGCACCTTGTTTTACTACATGGTGCAAAAGCACATTGACTACTTCATGCCTATCATTTACGACCCAATCATTGCTCCAGCTGTAGAAGACTACAGTCACATCTTCATGCAGCCACAGCAGGCTTGCTTCTTGTCGATCGACGACGTTGACCGCACGAAAGAGTATCTGCGCAATGCCGCTAATGGCCGCCGTATCCGCCTGATTGTCGTTACCGACTCACAAGCCATTTTAGGCATTGGCGATTGGGGTATTAATGGCGTCAACATTTCTGTCGGCAAGTTAATGGTCTATACTGCCGCCGCTGGCATTGACCCCCGTGAAGTAATGCCAGTTGTTTTGGACGTCGGCACCGACAACGAAAAGCTGTTGCAAGACCCACTGTATCTGGGCAACAAGCACCACCGGATTAAGGGCCGGCGCTACACGGAAATGGTTGACCGCTTCGTTAGAAGTGCACGTCAGTTGTTCCCAGACGTCTACATTCACTTTGAAGACTTTGGTCGGGACAACGCAACCCGAATTTTGAACTTCTACAAGCGGCGGATTCCGGTCTTCAACGACGATGTGCAAGGAACCGGCATTGTTTCATTAGCCGGCGTGCTGCGGGCTTTGAAGATCAGTGGCCAAAAGTTTAAAGACCAAACCTTCTTAACCTTTGGTGCCGGTTCTGCTGGGATGGGCATTGCCAACAAGCTCTGTGATGAAATGGTCATGCAAGGTCTGAGTTTGGCAGAGGCCAGAAAGCACTTCTACTTGGTGGACAAGCAAGGCTTGCTGATGGACAATACCGCTGGCTTAACGCCAGAACAAAGACCGTTCGTCCGTGACCACCACGAGTTTGCACACCCAGAGCAGCTGACTGATTTGCTGGCCGCTGTGCAAGCTGTTCATCCGTCAGTTATGATCGGGACCAGCACAATGGCTGGTGGCTTTACTGAAGACGTAGTCGAGGAGATGGCAGCACATACCAAGCGGCCAATCATTTTCCCAATTTCCAACCCAACGAAGCTGATGGAAGCTAAACCAGCTGACTTGATCAAATGGACCGACGGGCGCGCTTTAGTTGCTACTGGCGTACCAATGGAGACAGTTGAATACAAGGGCACGTCTTACCACATTGGCCAAGCTAACAATGCTTTGATTTATCCAGGTGTCGGTTTGGGCGTATTGGCTGCCAAGCCATGGCGTGTGACGAAAGGGATGCTGTCTGCAGCTGCCCACGCCCTAGATAAGGACAAGAGTCTGAATAAGCCAGGCGCCGCCGTCTTGCCGCCAGTGAAGGACATCTGCGACTTTACTGTGAAGGTGGCTGAGGCTGTCTGCCAAGAAGCCATGCACGAAGGAATCGCTGATCCAAGCTGCAAGGATGCTAAAAAAGCTGTGATGAAGCGGCAATGGTCGCCGAAATACGAGCGGATTGGTTCCTATTCGCCAAAAGGCAAAAATTAATCGTTAATAATTTGTAGTAAAAAAGCAGCCCTAGGGCTGCTTTTTATTTGTCATCATGTTGGCGGTGCCACTGTTTAATATAGGCTAGGCGCTTTTTAAAACGGATCTCCTTGCCCTGCTCGGTTGGGTAGTAGAATTGCTCCCCCACCAGCTGATCAGGCATCGTCTGCATCGTCGTCAGTTTATCTGGATAATCGTGGGCGTATTGGTAGCCTTTGCCGTAATCCAGCTCTTTCATGAGCTTAGTCGGCGCATTTCTAATCTGCAGTGGTACCGGCAAGTTGCCCGTTTTTTTAATGACGGCCATCGCTTTGTTTTGGGCCACTTCCATGGCATTAGACTTCGGTGCACACGATAGGTAGATTGCACATTCCGTTAAATGCACGCCACACTCGGGCAGGCCAATAAACTGACAAGCTTGGAAGACATTGTTGGCGACGTTTAAAGCGTTCGGGTCGGCCAAGCCAATATCTTCGCTCGCAAAGCGGACCATGCGTCTGGCGATGTAGAGTGGGTCTTCGCCACCGGCAATCATCCGGTTGCACCAGTAGACGGCTGCGTCCGCGTCACTGTTGCGCATGGCTTTGTGCAGCGCCGAAATCAGGTTATAGTGTTCTTCGCCATGCCGGTCGTAGCGCAGCGACTTGGTGCCAATGATTTGGCCGAGGACTTTTTCATCAATCGTAATCTCCTGGCCCTTTTTTTCACCGTTTAAAACTGCCATCTCCAGCGTGTTTAAGGCATTGCGTCCGTCGCCGTTGGCAAAAGAAGCGATCTGAGCCAAGGCCTCAGCACTGATCTTGACCTTGTATTCCGGAAAGCCGTTGGGATTAGCTAAAGCCTGACGCAGCAGCTTTTCGATTTGCTTTTCCGTCAGTGCTTTTAACACAAAAACCTTACAACGGCTTAAAAGGGCTGAGTTGATCTCAAAAGAAGGATTCTCGGTCGTCGCCCCAATTAGGGTAATGCTGCCGCGCTCTACAAAAGGCAAAAAAGCGTCTTGCTGGGCCTTGTTGAAGCGGTGAATTTCATCGATAAAGACCACGGTTTTAGTGCCGTAAGCGCGGTCTTGTTCGGCCTCTTCCATTAGTTTTCTAATGTCTTTAATTGAGGATGTCACCGCACTGAAAGTTACAAAATGCGCCTTGGTGTGGTTGGCGATAATCTCTGCTAGCGTAGTTTTGCCGACACCTGGCGGCCCCCAGAAGATCAAAGATGGCAACTGGTCTTTTTCGATCAGCTCGCGCAGCAATTTTCCTGGCCCCACCAGCTGATCTTGGCCCACAAACTCGTCTAAGCTGCGGGGCCGTACCCGGCTGGCCAACGGCGTGTTATTATTTTCATCAACAATTTCAAATAAAGATTCGTTTTTCATTTTTTATTTAGACAAAGATTAAGGTATCTTTTAAATTTAAGTATTATTTTAAGAAGGGGTGACGTGATGCGCAAATTTTTAAAGGCACTGGCTTTCCTAGCTATTTTAGCTGCGATCGGTTTTTGCTTTTGGCAGTACTACCAGCAGCAAAATGCGCAGGCGAGTTTTTATGCCCGGCCCCCGCTCAAACTGGCTCAAGATGGCACCAGCACCAGCCCCGCTGCCCACAGTCAAAAGGCGTATGAAAAGCTTTTAGACAAAAACTATCCGGATATTTACGACGATGCTTTCAATACGCCTGCCACCACTAAACTCGGCCAAAACGTCGTGGTGCCAGGCTTGCTGGCTACCAAAAGTCTAATTAATGGCAAACTTGTCACTAGCCGCGACATGACACCGCAAGGGCTGACCATTGCCGGACCGTATTTGCTGATCTCAGCTTACGATGGTGCCCATAAGCATAATTCTGTTGTCTACTGTCTGTCTAAAAAGACAGGCCGTTATGTTAAAACCATCCAGATCACAGGCCGGCCTCACTTAGGCGGTCTGGCTTATGATCCTAATTTTAAAAATATCTGGCTGACGGGCGAAAACGGTGATGGCTCAGTGCTCATGTCTTTTTCGCTAAAAGAGTTGCAAAAGTATCAAAAAGCAAGTGCTAAGCCCATCCGCTACAAC
>JAXGWL010000089.1:0-3893 GCA_040773345.1 Lactobacillus sp.
GCCATGGCTCGTGCCTCTGAAGTACTTGGCGCCATGCTTTTTGATAAAGCAGAAAAAGAACTGCCTAAGGCTACGAGCCTTGCCAAAATTAAAGCGGAGAATCGCGGCAAATTAGTCATTCCGATCGTCGCCGATTTAAAACGAGCTCGGTTAGAAACTAGACCGGTCAAGGTCAAGAAAAACACGACTATTCCGGGTGACTTGGCTGCGCAAGCTGAAGCTGCCGGTATCAATCTCTCAGCAACCTTAACGGAAGCCTTACGTAAAAAACTAAATTCATAAGGGAGTGCCTCTCGGCCTTATGACAGCTTTTTTATGGCATAATTAAGGGCAGGTGATGAAATGAAAACATATTCCGAGCAGCTTTTAACTGCCAGTCAGAAAAACGACTTTTCCCAAAACAGGATTTTACTGCGAAAAGCCCTGGCGCATGATGATGAAAATACGCTGGCTAAGCTGGCCGCCAGTCTCTCTGACCTAGGTTTGACCGACATGGCCCAGGAGATCTACCGGGCTCTTTTAAAAAAAGACCCAGAAAATGGCTTTTACAAGGTCTATTTGAGTGAGATCTTGCTTAATGACGGCAAAGATGACGAGGCCTTGTCGCTGCTTTACGATGTGCAGCCTGACGATGATGCCTACTTGGCTAGCCTGCTGGCTGCTGCCGACTACTACGAAGCAAATGGCTTAGTGGAAACGGCGGCCGCCAAGTTAGCAGAAGCCCGCCAACTGGCTCCCCACGAACCGGCGGTCATCTTTGGGCAGGCGGAGCTGGCTTTTGAAAATGGCGATTTTCAAACGGCCTTGCCACTCTACCGCCAACTGGCCAAAAAGCGGCGGACAATGGCAGAGGTGTCGCTGACGCAAAGGCAAATTGCCTGTTTGGCTAATCTGGGCGAATACGAGCAAGCTGCTCAACTCTTGCGGCAAGACCAAGACGCCATTGTCAGCATCGATGACCGCTACCAAGCCGGTGTCATTCTCCTGGCCGCAGGGGACACTAAACAAGCCATCAAATATTTTGACAGCGTCATCAGGCAAAGTCCTGACTATGTCAGTGTTTATCCGCGCCTGGCTGTGGCTTATGCCCGAGAACATGATCAAAATAATGCCTTGCAGACGGCTTTAACTGGTTTGTCTTACGATCAGTGCAATAGCCGCCTTTATGCCCAGGCGGCCCAGGCGGCGGCTAATTTAGGCCAAGAAAAGCAGGCTGAGGATCTGTTGACCAAGGGCTTAAAGCAAGAGCCAGACGACAACAGCTTGCGGCTGCAGCTGTCTAATTTGTTCTTGCACCAGGGGCGTGATCAGGACAACGTCGACCTTTTGGCCGACTTGCCTGACGATGACAAGGAGCCACAGGTCTACTGGAACTTGGCGCTGTCGCAGCTACACCTAGAGAAGTTGGCAGCAGCCCGGGCCAACTTTTTGCTAGCCTACCCAGCCTATAAAAATAATCCTGATTTTTTAAAAAACTTTATTCAGCTCCTACAGGCCCAAGGCGATCAAAGCAACTTAAAAATCTTGCTGCAAGATTACCTGCGCTTAGTGCCAGAAGACCCCGACATGCAGGATTTGCTGAATCGCTTGCAATAAAAAAAGACCCTCGCGGGTCTTTTTATTTTTGACTTATTTACGGATGAAGAGGTGGCGTATTTTACGTTTGTAGCTGAAGCCTTCACCCAGAGCTTCTTTGACGTCGAAGACCGAGACAAAGGCGTTGGGGTCTTCGTTGAGGATCAACTGCTTGACTTCGTGAATTTCGCGCGGGGAGACAATGCAGTAGATAATGCGCTTTTCACTTTGGCCATAGCCACCTTCAGCCTTAATGTAGGTGAAGCCGCGCTCCAATTTCAAATCAATCATCTTAGCAATTTCTTCATAATGATCTGAGATGATGAACAGACCACGGGCCACGTAGGCCCCGGCTTGTACCGTGTCCATGGTTCGGGACATGACGAAGCTGCCCAAGACCGTGTACATCATGTGCCGTAAGTCCAGATAGGAGAGGGAGGCAACTAAGACGACCACATCGAGCGCTAGGATGGTTCGTCCGGAAGCGATCCCAAATTTAATCTGCATGACGCGGGCGATAATATCCGTCCCGCCCGTCGTGCCGTAGTAACGAAAAACGATGCCTAAACCGAGACCGGATAAAAGACCGGCCATCATTCCTGAGATAAAGAGGTCGTGTTCAAAGTTAAATTGAATTATAATAGATAGATGACGCCACAACCAAAGGAAAAACGACAGGCAGGCGGTGCCCCAGATTGTGTAGAGGAGCATGCGTCGGCTCATGTAGCGCCAACCTAAGATAATTAACGGAATATTCAAAACTAAAGTACTGAGACCAGGATCGATGTGCCAGTAAAAACGCAGAATCAGAGTGATCCCGCTCAGACCCCCGTCGGCTAAGCGGTTGGGGATGCTGATTGCATCTAGACTCAGCGCGTAGATCGCGCAGCCTAATGCAACAAGCGCCATCTCCTTGACAATTGCTGCTCTCTCTTCTGACATTGCACTCATCCGTCCTTTTCTTAAAAATTTGCTAATCATAGATAGAAAAGCTAGTCTAATTTAGAGGATAACATGAAAATAAATAATTTGCCTGCGGTTTTTCAGGCGGCTTTGCCCGTCCTGCAAAGGATTAACGCGGCAGGCTTTGAATCTTACTTTGTCGGTGGCGCGGTGCGCGACCTGCTTTTAGAGCGACCCTTGCATGATATTGATATTGCAACCAGTGCTTATCCGGAAGAGATTAAAAGCCTTTTTGAAAAAACAATTGATACCGGCATTAAACACGGCACGGTGACTGTCTTATTTGGTAACAGCAGTTACGAGATCACGACTTTTCGGACCGAATCTGGTTACCAGGACTTTCGCCGGCCAGACCACGTCGAATTTGTCCAAAATTTAGCAACGGACCTGCAGCGGCGGGACTTTACCATTAACGCCTTGGCCATGGATACCAACGGCGAGATCATCGACCACTTTGGCGGGATTGACGACTTAAATAACCGTCTGATCAAGGCTGTCGGCGAACCAGAAGAGCGTTTTCACGAAGACGCCTTGCGGATGATGCGGGCCTTGCGCTTTATGAGCCAGTTGGGTTTTAAGATTGAGAAAAAAACTTGGCAAGCACTCAGTGATAATAGCGCATTGCTCAGCAAGATCTCGATTGAAAGAATTCGCGACGAATTGGTCAAACTGGGCCTGGGACCTGGTGCTCGGCCGGCCTTTCAGAGCTTTTTGGATACGGGCCTTTCGGAACAGGTACCATATCTTAAAGGTAAAAAAGACCAGCTCAGCCTCTTTGCCAAAATGCAATATTCACCAAGCAGTGAAGCCAGTTTTTGGGCCTTGTTGGTCGTTTTGCTGAAGCTGCCCAATGCCGAGATTAGCAAATTCATGCGGACCTGGCGCAATTCTAATGAGATGCGCAAGCAGGTGACTGACATCGTTGCCTTCTTTGACCTGGTCTCAGCTCACACGCCGACGAGCTATGACTTGTTTAAGGCCGGGGCAAAGACGCTTGCGGGGACGCTGGACTTGGCACGGCTATTGGGGCAGCCCGTCGACGGGGCTGCCTTGCGCAACCGCTATGAGCTGCTGCCATGCCACAGCGTCAGTGAGTTTGCCGTCAACGGGGATGACCTGCTGAACGCTGGCATTCCGGCAGGGCCCGCGATTGGCAAGTACCTGCATCGCCTGCAGCTAGCGGTCTTAGATGGCGAAGTGGCTAATGACCGGAATGCGATGCTGGCTTACTTAAGTAATTTGAATAATTAGCAGCTCAGCCTTGGTTAAAACGACCAAGGCTTTTTGTGTGCCCAAAAAATAACAGATATTTATAGATAGCGATATTTAATTTAGCCAAAATGACAGTATTTGCA
>JAXGWL010000090.1:0-3887 GCA_040773345.1 Lactobacillus sp.
AGACCGATGGGCATCAGCATTGGGTCTGATGCTGGTCTGTCAGTAGCGATCGGCGCGAATTCCTCTAGTTTGCAACTGGCGGGAGCTTACAGTTCCTTTGCCAACCAAGGCGTCTACCACCGGCCCCAATTTGTGTCAAAAATTGAAACACCCGATGGTCTAGTCCGCAACTATGATTCAACTGGCAAACGGGTTATGTCTAAAGCCACTGCCTATATGATTACTGATATGCTGAAAGGCGTGTTGACTAGGGGCTCTGGTACGGCGGCCAAAACCAGCTACTACGAAGCTGGCAAGACCGGCACGGTCAAGTATTCTGACAGCGATTTAATCGATCACCCAAGCTACATTTCTACGCCAAAAGATTCCTGGTTTGTGGGCTACACAAGGGCCTATACCATTAGCATCTGGACCGGCTATGACAACTTAAAGGACGGCACAATCTCTGGCCAAGGCGAGCAGTCAGCACAGCTACTCTATAAACACATGATGAATTACCTGATGAAGGACAAAGAAGACCGTGACTGGCAAATGCCAAGCCACGTCGTTCGGCGCGGCGGCCAGCTCTACTACAGCAAAACTGCTCACCACCACAGCAAGGCTAAACGTCATCGTCATTACCGGGAAAAAGATGACAATAGTGATGACAACACCACTGTTATTTTTGAAAATGACACCGATAGCACAAGCGACAATGACACCGATAGCACAAGCGACGGTGATGGTTCAGCAAACCAGTCCTCTACTAATAGTCAAGTCGAAGGTGGCAATTCTTCAAATAGCACCAATACCAACAACAGCAATGGTCAAAACAGCAATTCAAGTTCTAACAACAGTCATGAACAACCAACCCAGCCATCTACCCCTGCACAACCAAGCGGTGGCAATAGCAGTAGCAACAATAGTTCCAGCTCCAGTGGGACAAGCAGTGGCGGCCGGCAATAATTAACCAGCAATAAAAAGAACCTATCCGCATGGATAGGTTCTTTTCTTGTGTTCGTTAAGATTCTTTTTGGAGAGAGATTATGATTATGACTGTACCGAAATGGTTATTTAACGTAGGCCTCCTTAAAGTTCAGCGGTGCACCAGCGCCGTTGTAAATTACATTTTTAACGTTTGGTCTAACTAACCAAGCTTGGTTTCTGTAGTACAGAGGCATGATACCTTGGTCAGCCACGACAATGCGATCAGCCTCAGCTAACTGTTTCAGTCGGCTAGTTGGATTGCCATTGTCATTTGAAGCATTGATCAAAGCGTCGTAACGAGCGTTAGACCACTTCCCGTAGTTTTGGGTGTTCCCCTTTCCCATCAGGTTCAAGAAAGAAATTTGGTCTGAGAAGTCGGCCGTCCAGCCAGGCAAAACAACATCGAAGTTGCCTGCTGATACTCTGGACAGACGGTTCTTGAACGGTACATTCTGTACGTTGACCTTGACGCCTGGTAAATTGGTCTCCCATTGACTTTGTAAGAAGGAGGCGGCATTCTTAGCGTCGTCAGTGTCATCAGCCAACAAGTTGATTGTAAACCGTTTCTTGCCTAATTCTTGTTGTGCTTTCCTCAAAGACTGTCTAGCCTTTGTCTTGTTGAAGTCCTGGACTTCTTTAGTCTGGGCATTCTCGACAACTGCACCGAAGCTCTTGCCATTGACCTTGGTCGTGGCAGCAGCAGTGTAACTGACGGCTGGCTCGTTGGCTACGCCAACTGTCTTGGCCAGCTGCTTTTTGTTGATGGCCTGTGACAAGGCAAAGCGGAAGTTTCTGTTTGCTGGGTTCTTGTCCTTAGCCAAGTTGTACTGCAGGTAGTTAGTGCTATCTGCCCGTCTAACTGTCCAACCACGCTTGCCTTGCTCATTGATGTCAAGCGAAGTAGCGTCCAGTTTGTTTGACTGGTAGAGATTGTAAGAAGTCGATGGTGATTTTTGGACTGAGAAGTTGATTGTATCCAGCTTAACTTTCTTCTTGTCCCAGTAGCGATTATTCTTCACCAAACGCCAACTGAGGTTCGTCCCAGTCCAACCCTTTTGAACATAAGGGCCGTTGGCCAAAGCATACTTAGAAGAGGAGCCAAACTTGCTGCCCGCTTTCTCGACGAATTTTTGATTTTCTGGGAAGAATAACGGGAAGCCCATCAAAAGCTTAAAGTAAGGAATCCGGTGCTCCAAGTTGACAACCAGTTTGTAGTTGCCCTGTGCTTTGACGCCCAAGCTATTGACCGAAGCCTTGCCCTGATTAGCGCGATCGGCATTTTTAATGCCGCTAAACAAGTAAGCATATTCAGAGGCAGTCTTCGGATTGACAGTGCGTCGCCAAGAGTAAACGAAGTCTTTAGCCGTAACAGGTGCTCCGTTCGACCATTTTGCATTCTTACGCAGGTTGAAAGTCCAAGTGCGGCCATCCTCGCTTTGATGCCAGCTTGTCGCGATACCAGGCTCTACTTTATTGTCTTTGCCCAGCCGCACCAAGCCTTCCATGGAGTTGTTCAGCTCTTCAGCACTATATTGGTCGGTGAACTTTGATGGGTCCATCGTTACCAGTTCTGAAGGGTCCATCAAACTAATGGCCTTCTTATCTATTACTGCTGCAAGCCGAAAGGGCCAGCGCACAGGCTACAGCTAAGCCAGCAGAACTGGCCCACTTGCCAAATTTGTTCATGTCGTTCACCTTCCAATTTTGTTTCTAATAATCTTTTAATGCCTTGATTAAAGACTGTTGTAAACACAAAATTAAAAAAGACAAGCATTTTATCATTTTATTTTCATTTTTCTTGTTGCAAGTAATGGTAAGGGTTGGGATCCTTGGCTCTAGCCGGCATGATTTGTCGGCCAAAGAGGATCATGGCCCGGTGGGTCTGAATCCACAAGTCACGCGGGACGACCTGTTCCAAACGTGTTTCCACCTGATGAGGTGTGGCCTTTGCTGGCACAATTTTAAATTTCTTAGCAATCCGGGCCACGTGGGTGTCGACGGCAATTGCTGGCACGCCAAAGCCCTCTGCCAAAACTACGTTCGCCGTCTTTTCACCGACCCCTGGCAGGCTCAGCAAAGCCTTTTTATCCTGGGGCACTTGTCCATCATAATCAGCTAACAGTTTCTGAGCTAATGCTTTTAGGTGCTTGGCTTTGTTGTGGTATAGCCCGAGCGATTTGATATCGGCTTCAATGTCTTTAATTAAGGCCTGAGCCAGTATTTTGGGCTCAGGAAAATCGCGGCTAAACTGCACCATTACTTCATTGACCCGCTTGTCAGTGGTCTGCGCGCTGAGCAGCACCGTGCAAAGCAAATGAAACAGGCTGTCCCAGTGCAATGGACTTTTTACATTAGGAAAAAAAGCATTGATCTTTTGCAAAACCTGCCATGCCTCTTCGTCTGTCAGCAATTTTTCAGCCATCTTGCCCTCCTAGAATCGCTTTTGTTGACCTAAATAATCCTGAACCTGTTTTGCTGTAGTCAGATGCAATCTTTGCCAGTTCAGCAGGATCCGGTCGATATACTTAAAATTATAGACTTGTGCAAAGACACTTTGCCGCAAAGCTAGTTCAACAATTTGCGGGTCATAATGATCGACATTGAGCCAGTCGGCGATCTGTTCACGCTCGATGGGACTCAGCAAGCGACCAAACTCCATTTCAAATTTTCGCACTAAGTCAGAGAGCGGATCATTGGCTAGAACTTCCTGACTAGCAGCTCTTTCTTTTGGTGGCAAGTGCTTGTCGACATAATGATCTAGCTTGTCATAAAGTGGCTGCAAACTGTAGCTATTGCTGATGCGCCCTTGGTCATCACGTTCTTGCAACAATGCTAACCAATTAGCCTCGATCATGCCCTGTAGAATATTGCCAACGGTAGCGGGTGAAAAATTAGTATTCGCGGCAATTTTTTTGGTATCC
>JAXGWL010000091.1:0-3879 GCA_040773345.1 Lactobacillus sp.
TATATCGGAGCCGGTGCTATCGGCTTGTACCAGCAGCAAACCCAGCAGGTCTTCGACTACGACCAGACGGGGACGATTATCATCTTAATTATCATCGTGGTCGTTTTGATTGACTACATCTCAAGCAAATCAAGGGAGGCGTTAATGAAATAATGGAAGCAATCCCAGAAAAATTACCTCCAAAAAAAGTTAATGCCGGCCAGCGGTCCTGGCACTGGTTCTTAGCCATTGCCAGCGTTGCGCTGATTGTGTGGTCCTGCACGGGGATTGACTTTTCGGGGATCAAAGCCAGTGCGGCTCAAATCACCGGTTCAATCTTTCACGGCATCTTCCACCCGGATTGGAGTTATGTCTACAATGGCACAGGCGAAGACCTGCTGTCGCAGCTGTGGGACACGATTTGTATTGCCTTTCTAGGCACCTTCATCTCTGCTATTGTGTCGCTGCCGTTTGCCTTTTGGGCAGCGCACACGAAGCACAAAAATGGTGGGTTTCTAGAAGTGGCCACATTGTTTTATCCATCATCCGTTCTTTCCCAGAAATTGTCTTGGCCCTGATGTTCATTAAGGCTGTGGGCCCAGGCTCCGCCGCTGGTGTGTTTGCCTTGGGCTTCCACTCGGTCGGGATGCTGGCCAAGCTGTTCTCAGAAGCTATCGAAAGTTTGGATGAAGGAACTAACGAAGCCATCAGAGCTGCTGGCGGGTCGAAGTGGAACATCATCATGTTTTCAACTTTGCCTGATTTGCTGCCGGAGCTGATTTCAAACACCCTGTATCGTTTCGACGTCTCGCTACGTTCGGCTTCGATCCTTGGCTTAGTTGGGGCCGGTGGTATTGGCTACCCGTTGATTATTGCGTTGCAGTACCGGCAGTGGAGCCGTGTTGGCATCATCTTGCTGGGCATCATCGTGATGGTTGTCATTGTCGATTGGCTTTCTGGTTTGATCAGAAAGAAACTCGTCTAACTTAAATTGATCTCATCAAAAAAGCAGTTAATGTTTCATGTGAAACACTAACTGTTTTTTCTTTGCGCTTTTTTCTTTTTTATTCAGAATAACTATCGTTAAACAGCGGCTTCTTGAAAGAGTCGTTGCCAGAGCTAGCGGCAAATTGATTGCTGGTGCGCGCCGAATTAAAGATGTCGGTTACAATCTGCGCAGCAATGGTACGCAAGCGCGGCGGTAGGACGATGTAAGCTTGGGTCAGTTTGATAGTGCCCGTCAGCTTGTTATCCGTCAACTGGTTGGCCTTGGTGATATCCATGTCTTCAAAAATAGAAAACAGGGCCGACCACATTTCCTCGCGATCCTTGCTTGGAATCGTGTGGTTGAACTTGATTAAAGAATGGCGAATGACTTGAGCCGAACGCGTTAAGCCCTTGGCCAAAACAAAGCGATCACGCCCGATGCTCCAATGACGGGGGTTGTGTTGGTGCGGCATCGGGTAGGTGCTTTTAACCACCAGGGTATGCTCGGGGTGGTCTAGCATAATACCAAACAGCGAGCTTTCCGGCACATAGGTTTTCATTTTGTGGACCACACGTTTGAAGGCTGGTGCATCATAAACTTGTTTAGTGAAACCAGGACCGTCGAAGCTAATGGCTTGAATGACCCGGTCCTGAATCATTTTGCCGCAGGCCCCCACGCTATAGCAGGCGTAATTGCCGCCTTTGGAATGGCCGACTGTATAGATTTTGTCAAAAGGAAAACGGTGGGCGATGTCACGCAGATAATCGGCCGCTACTTCTTGGCCATAGATCTCGTCGGTGTAGCTCATGGCCATGTCTTCCTGCAGGCCGATCATGGACCAGTCGGTACCCCGAAAGGAGATCACGATCTTGTGCTTGGACAGGCGGACGGTCATGGCCGCGAACTGCAGGGCAGGATTAGCTCTTTTTTGCGTGTGCCAGTCCAGCAAGCGCATGTCGCCTAAGCGAGGACTTAAAGTAACGAGCTCAATCTCCTCCCGGGTCTCTTGCCCCAACTCTTTTTTAAATTCCTGCGTGCGTTTCATGCGTTGAGCTGCTTTACGCAGGGAGTGACCGACGTCTTCTTTTTTAAAAGGCCAGTAAGCGATTGTAGCGAGCAAGCCGGCATCACAGCTGTTGAACTCTGACTGCTTGTAGGAGAGGTCCCCGCGCCAGCGCAAATAGTCTAAAAGACCTGCCATCGTATCCTTCCTTTCAAATCTGCTAATTATATTCTAGCTGATTTGCGCTTTTTTACACATAAAAAAGAAGCCAGCCGTTAAGCTGACTCCCTTTTTGTAGTGTAGTAAATGATGAGTGGATAAAGGCAGACGAAAATTACTTGCCGTGAATTGCATAAGTAACTCGTCTAATTTTATCGTTTTTGCGCAAAGCCAAGATGATGAGGTTTTCGTCATCCCGATTCTTGATGATGCCATCGACATTTAAAAGCAGATGATCATTGCTTGCGTCAAGGATCTTCAGGTATAACTGCTCGACATGATTGTCTTCCAGCTGCTTGCGCAACGAGCTTATTATATCAGGATCGCTGTCAGTTTCAACAATAATATTGAAACGAATGTGCGGGATTAAGGCATTGATCAGAGTGTCGTCGTGGAAGATTAGTTGGACCACGAAGAGGAAGATCGTGGATAGGATCCCGATCCAATACATCCCGGCACCGATGGCGGTCCCGATGGCGGAAGTAGCCCAGACACCAGCGGCGGTGGTCAGACCAGAAACCTGCACACGTTTAACTAAAATGGTCCCGGCACCGATGAAGGAAATACCGGTGACGATTGAAGCGGCGATACGAGATGGGTCAAGCTTAATGCTTGAACCTACGACGTCCATAAAGCCGTACTTGGAAATGATCATGAAGAGGGCAGAGGCCATGGCCACAACCATGTGGGTTCTGATGCCGGCGCTTTTACGCTGGGTGGCCCGCTCATAACCGATGGCCACACCACAGAGGGCGGCTAAGAAAATCCGCAGCAGCCATTCCGTCTGGATCGGAAAGTTATTAAAAACTGAGCTTGGCATGTTTCAAGTCCTTTCTATTTAGATTTTTGTTTTTTACAACATTAAATGTAATATTATACTCCGATCAGATTATAAAGCCAGTAAAAAGGGCTAGCAATTAAATAGTCTTTTGCTTATAATGAATTTTGTCGTTAGATGCTGACTTAGCTCAGTTGGCAGAGCACCTCACTAGTAATGAGGAGGTCGAAGGTTCGAACCCTTTAGTCAGCATAAAAAAGTATCATTTTACTTGATTAACCTTGATTTTTTAACGTTTTGCGAAGATAAGTTAAGGTTAATTTTTTTGCGTAAAGGTAAATGATGCACAATAAGTGCACTCTGTTCTTTTGTTAAAGTGCAATTTTTGCACGCGGTTTTTTGAGAGTGGAATAATGAATAAAGACTCTTATCTATGAAAGTAGGTCAGGGTCTTTTTGTGTATCAATATAAAAATTATAAGGATTTGCTGTAAAATATATTTATAAAGATTATATGAGGTATTTTAATGGCAAATAAAAATTTGACTAATGCAAAGATTGCAAAAAAAGATGAATTTTATACAAAGGGATAAAACTATTTTATTGCCTGCTGACGATCCTTTTGAAAGTAACTTTTTCAAATTCTTTGCAGTTCATTTTAATGATTTTGGTTTAAAAAGATTAATTGCTACAAGTTATGATTCAAGTCCTGTAGTAAATACTCAGCTATCTTTATTTGATGATGAAAATCAAGTTACTAATGCTTCGAGTAAAGCATATAAAATTGACTTAACTCATGTGGAAGATTTTGACCATGATGGTAGATTCAATATTGAAGATGTTGAGAAAATGCTCAACAAAAAAATTTAAATTGAATCACGGAAATAAGTCAACTGTATTGTCATATTTAAAA
>JAXGWL010000092.1:0-3876 GCA_040773345.1 Lactobacillus sp.
AAGGTCATCCTGGGCCTTTTAGGCAGTCTCTGGCTCTACCTGATCAACGTTTTACGCGTCAGCCTCGTCGGGCTGGTGGTGCATAGTCTTAATTTGGGCGCCTTGTTTTGGGTCCACAATATCTGCGGCCGCCTGCTTTTCTACGTTTTAACGATCTGGCTTTACTACCAAGTCTTTACTCATTCGCAATTAATTGACAGAATTTTGGGCAAAAAAGAACTTGCCCCGGGAGGGTAAATGTTTCATCAGACCATCAGCCAAATGGGCTTTTGGCTCACCTGGCTTTTAATTCCTTTTATCGTCGATGCGCTGCCAACACTGGCCAGCTGCCTGCGCTTGTTTTTTAAAAAAAGGAGCCAGCGTCCTTTGCCTACTTTCCTGCCGCAGCTAGCCATCATCGTGCCGGTGTTCAATTCAGAAAAAACACTGGCGGCTTGTCTGCATTCAATCGCCGCCAGCGACTACCCGACCGACCACCTGGTCACCTACGTTGTGGACAATGGCAGCAGCGACCACAGCTTCCAAGTCTTCGCCCGCTGTCAGGCCGCCTTGCCACAGCTGCACATGCGCTGGATGCAGACGCAAGCAGGCAAGGCAACGGCGCTGAACGCCACCATCTACCAAGCCGACGCGCCTTTCATCATCAATATCGACAGCGACGGGCGCTTAGAAAAACATGCCTTACGCAATGTGATCCGCACTTTTCACAATAACCCCCAGCTCGCCGCTTTAACTGGTGCCATCTTGACTGATCGCAGCCTTATTAAAAGACCGCACCGCCTGTTAAAACTCAATGAGTATTTCGAATACTGCCAAGCCTTTTTGGCTGGCCGTAACCTGGAAAACGAACACGGACATGACTTTTCAAATTCGCTACAAGCTCCACGCACAACCTGGCTTTTGCCCGGACGCAATTTTCTATACGGCGCCCATTAGCGGTTGGAACCAGCTCTACACGCAGCGGCAACGCTGGCGACAGCTTGCTGCGTCACTTCTTATCTGCACGCCTTTAAACAGGAACGCCGCTTCTACCTGCGCCACCTCTGGTTGGTTTTGCTGCAGCCTTGCCACAACTTTTGCTGTTCGCTGATTCGCTGTGTGGGCATCATCAACTTTTACACAGGCCATGCTAGTTGGCGCGGGACCAGTCTCAGGCAAGAAGGGCAAAAAATTAAGACAGTCGACAAAAGCGACTGCCGGCAAATTTTCCAAAGAAGGAATTACGATGACTAAAAAAGCAACCTACATCTTTACGACCTACTTAAACGCCTCCCACGCGATCCGCTGGGCAGAAGGCACTGGCCAAATTCATCCCCACACCTACGAGATCAAATACGAATTTCACTTAAAAAAAGACCAGCTCGTGCCTTTTAATAAGATCGAAAACGGGCTGGCGGCTTTTTTGCAAAAACTCAACGGCAAGTTCTTAAACGACGAAGCACCTTTTGATCAGATCAACCCGACACTTGAAAATCTAACTGACTACTTGTGTGATGAATTGGCCGCACAGCTGACCAAACTGGACTGTGTCTTAGATGAAATTGCGGTCAGTGCTTCGCCGACCCAGGCCTACCATATTCGTCTGACTGATTAAAAGGAGGCTTCCCATGACTCGCTGGCACAACGTTTTTCAACCGATTTACCAAGTCGACGCGCAGTTAGAATTTCTAAACTCTATTGCCAATGAGGTGGCCGGCCAACGCTGGCTTCAGTTTGAAAGCGCCTCTTTAAGGGAACTTTTTCACCGGCACCCTGATATTCGCGTGCATTTGAACATTGATCCGGTGCAGTTCGCCTACCCTAGCGTGTGGGCCTTTTTAAAAAAATGCCATGATCTGTATGGGAATCACGTCGTTATCGAGGTCACTGAGCGCCAGTCACAAGTGCAAGCTAGCGATGACCATTACTTCAAGCAGGCTTTTCAAAAAATACAAGCGCTTGGTTTTAAGCTGGCCCTCGATGATGTCGGTTCAGGTGGCCACAGTCTAGATTTCGTTCGCCGTCATTTGGACATGATTAGCTGCATCAAGCTGTCCTTGCTAATTTTTAAGGGTTTAGATCAAAAAACGACCAAGCTCTTTATCGGAGCCTGGGCTAGCTTTGCCAGTGCCTGTGGCCTAGACCTGGTCTTGGAGGCCGTGCCCAATCTGGCGCTGTGTGCGCAGTTTACTGGTCGCGACCACATCTTGATCCAAGCCAATGTCTTGCAAAAACCTTTACTGCTTAATGAGCTCTAAAGTCAAAAAAAGACGCCTTGCCTTCAAAGCAAGACGTCTTTTTTTGAATAGCCTTTTACATAAATCGCATCATTTCGTCAATTGGGTAACGGTTAGTGGTAATTTCATGCGCACCGGCTTCAGGCTTGCCAATCGCAATGGCCATCACTGGGAAGTACTTTTCAGGGTCTAAGCCCATAATTGCAGCAGCTTTCGTCCAGTCGTAGCCGCCCATTGGGTTGGTTTCATAGCCATAGGCCCGCGCCAACAGCATGAACTGCATGGCAACCAGACCACAGTCCCGGTAACCATCACTCAGTAAAACATCACGAGAAGCGTGCTCATACAATGGCAGGAAAGTTGCAAAAATCTTTTCCAGCATTTCATGAGTAATTTCTTTGCGGTCATACATCCCTTGCCACAAGTCCCGGTACTTCTTGAAGGCATCGGTGTAGCCAAAGAAGAGAACAATTGCCGAGCTTGATTCCAGTTGTGGGTAGTTGAACTTCATAAAGAATTGCTTCAGTTTTGCTTTACCCGCTTCGTCATCGACGACGATAAAATGCCAGGACTGCAGGTTGCAGGAAGATGGTGCAGTTGTTGCTTCTGCCAGCATTTCCTTCAACTGGTCCCGCGGAATTTTAACGCTTGGGTCGTAGTGACGGATGGAGTGCCGACCAAAGATTAAATCTTTGAAATCGTTGTTTGCAAATTTTACGTTGTCAAAGTTACTCATTTTTGTTTCTCCTTAAAAACTAAGATAAACCACTTCCATGCTCAAATTATCACGAAATTGACGCTTTGTAAATAACTTTAAGTCCGCTTTTGCAAAAGTTGGTAGATGTCAACCGCCAACTGCAGGGACTGCAGCTGCTTAAATTTGTGGTAGTTGATGCCGGTCAAGTGGGCCAGCTTGCGTAAATGATTCGTCACGGAATTACGGTGGAGGTACAAACGCGCAGCGGTTTTTTCAATCGAACAGTCGCTTGCCAAATAGGTCTTTAAAAGTGGCAGCAATTGGGTGCCCTGCGCCTGATCGTAGTTGGCTAAAAATTGGGGCACGGGATTCAGTACATAATTAGTCAGCCGCAGCGGGATTAAGGACGAAAATCGTCCCATTGGTTCTTTCCTATTCTTGGGACCAACTGGCGTGGGTAAGACAGAATTAGCCAAAGCCGTAGCGCAAGCAGTCTTTGGCTCAGAAAATAATCTGGTCCGCGTTGACATGTCCGAATATATGAGTCCGGTAGCCAGTTCGAAATTGATCGGTTCAGCTCCCGGCTATGTTGGTTATGAGGAAGGCGGGCAATTGTCAGAACAAGTTCGCCGGCATCCATATTCCGTTGTCTTGCTGGATGAAGTTGAAAAAGCCCATCCGGATGTTTTCAATCTCTTATTGCAGGTACTAGATGAAGGCTTTTTGACAGATTCCAAGGGCCGGAAAGTCGATTTTCGGAATACGATTATTATTATGACTTCTAATTTAGGTTCGCAGCGGCTCTTCATGAATAAGGAAGTGGGCTTTACTGCTGATCAAGAAAATGCGGATGCCCAGCTAAAAGAACAAATTACTGCAGCTACCAAGCAATTCTAACGGCCAGAGTTTTTAAACAGAATTGATTAGACAATTATCTTTAAAGAAATGACTAAGTTGCAGCTG
>JAXGWL010000093.1:0-3836 GCA_040773345.1 Lactobacillus sp.
ATGTCTTCTTCTGGGTCAACTTTGCCAGTGACTGAGGTAATGTTGTCGTCGTCAAAAGCACGTACTACGTGGACAATCGCATCAGTTTGCCGAATGTTTTCCAAGAATTTGTTGCCTAAGCCTTCACCCTTGGAAGCACCCTTAACCAGACCGGCGATGTCAGTAAATTCAAAAGTGGTGTGCACAATCTTTTTGGCAGGAATCAATTCCTGAATACGCGCCAGCCGGCTATCCGGAACTTCGACCATCCCGACATTCGGTTCGATCGTTGCAAAGGGGTAGTTTGCCATTTCGGCGCCCGCCTTAGTGATTGCATTAAACAAAGTTGATTTGCCAACATTTGGCAGGCCAACAATACCTGCAGTTAATGCCATTTTCCAAACTCCTTATTTTTTCATATTAGGTATAACAATATCTTCTTGGGCGACATAGTGTTCTAGCTTGCGATTAGCGGGATCCTTCGCCCGGGTCAGCACTTTTTTCATTTTTTTGCTGAATTCCGCATGGGGCATCATGACCAGGTGGCCACAACCCATGCATTTGATGCGAATATCCGCACCTAGTCGCAAGACTTCCCACTTGTTTGCACCACAAGCATGTGGTTTTTTCATTTGCACCGTATCGGCTAAGTTAAACATTGTCATGCCCGCTTATCTAAATCTACACCTAGTAAGGCTAAAATCCGATTAAGTTCAGCCAAAGACGAAAAGTCGATTGCTACTTTGCCTTTACCGCTTTTGCCTTCCGAAATATTGACCGGCGTGCCAAAATGATCGGCCAACTGCCGTTCGCTAGTCTTAATAAAGACTGATTTTTCCTGGGCTTTCTTGTTTTGCCGCTTGGTGTGCCGGTTCATCTTGGCCACGATCGTTTCTAACTGGCGGACGGTGATGCCTTCCTTAACAACCCGCAGGGCCAGTTCATTGATCCGACTCTTGTCTTTAAGCCCTAAAAGCGTCCGGGCCTGGCCCATGGACAACTCGCCGTATTGCAAAAGATGCTTGGTCTTTTGTGGCAAAGTCAACAAACGCAAGTAATTAGCAATATAAGGCCGTGATTTGCCCATCCGCTTTGAAACTTCCGCCTGAGTCAGGCCCAGGTTTTTTTGCAGCATATCGTAGGCCTGGGCTTCTTCAAGTGGCGTCAAATCTTCCCGCTGCAAGTTTTCCAAAACAGCGACTTCCATCATCTGGGCTTCGTCAAATTGCCGGGTAATTGCCGGAATCGTGGTTTTACCAGCTAATTTAGAGGCCCGAAAGCGCCGTTCGCCTGCGATAATCTCATAACCGCCAACTGACTTGCGGACGATAATTGGCTGAAAAACACCATTTTCTTTGATTGAGTCCGCTAACTCTTGCAGCGACTTGCTGTCAAAATTTTTACGTGGCTGGTAAGGATTCGGTCTGATCTCTGACAGAGACAGCTCGGAAACTTCTTCTTCGGGATCAATTTGCGGCTCGTCTTTAAATAATGCTTCTAAGCCGCGACCCAAACCACCCTTTGGCCGTTTTTCTTTAGAGTTTTTTGCCATGAGCTTTCAGCACCTCTTTTGCCAAATCGTCATAAACCTTTGCACCCCGGCTCTTCGGATCATACTCTGTGATCGGTTCGCCGTAGCTTGGTGCCTCGGCTAATTTTGTAATCCGCGGAATGATCGTCTTGTAAACCTTTGATGAAAAGTACGCTTGCACTTCCTGCACCACGGAAGCACCTAAGTTAGTCCGTGCGTCAAGCATCGTCAGCAAGACGCCTTCGATGCCCAAGTCCTTGTTAAAGTGTTTCTGCACCAAGCGGATCGTGTTGAGCAACTGGCTCAAGCCTTCCATGGCATAGTACTCGCTTTGCACCGGAATTAAAATCGAGGTCGAAGCAGTAAAAGCGTTAATGGAAAGTTGCCCTAAAGAAGGTGGGCAATCAATAAAGATAAAATCGTATTGATCCACGATTGTGCCAACTGCTGCTTTGAGCCGCGTCTCCCGCGCCATCATCGAAGTGAGCTCCATTTCAGCACCGGCTAGTTGGATCGTGGCGGGCACGACATCCAGATTTTTCGTGCCAGTGTGATGAATTGTTTTGGCAATGGGGGTGTCATCAATTAAGACATTGTAAATGTCTTTGTCGACTGAAGCTTTCTCAATCCCCAAACCGCTGGTCGCGTTGCCCTGCGGGTCGGTATCGATAATCAAGACCTTGTAGCCGTGCTTGGCAATAGAGGCCCCCAAGTTGATGGTGGTTGTTGTTTTGCCGACGCCGCCTTTTTGATTAGCAACAGCAATAATATCTGGCATTTTTTACCTGCTTTCCTAACTAATGCATGAGCTTAATAGTAATGGTGTAAGCCTTTGGATCATTTTCTTCGTGGACATGGACAGTTAAGCCGGAATCACGGGCCAATTGAACCGCCTGTTTGATCGTATTGACTTGCACCTTCATCCCTGAGTCGACGTCAGTGAAGACCCGCTTTTTACGACGCTTGTCGGCGAAGTGTTGGTTAAAATGACTGGCCATGTACTCGGTCTGCTTAACCGTTAATTTTTTCGTTAAAATAGCCCGCAGCGCTTTTTGCTGCTGCTTGCCATCAAGGCTCAAAAGAGCCCGGCCGTGACGCTGAGAAATAGTGCCCTTGATCAATTCAGCCTGCACCGGCTTGGACAGTTTGAGCAAGCGAATTTTATTGGCGACATATGATTGGGACTTGCCAACTTCTTTAGCCAGCTGGACCTGCGTCAATTTGTTGAGCTTCATCAGCCGTTTGTAAGCTTCGGCTTCGTCGATCGGGTTCAAGTTTTCCCGTTGCAAGTTTTCAATCAGCGCCAGCGAGGCCGTTTGTTGGTCATCCATATCGCGTACAATAGCTGGAATCTTGGTCCAGCCTAGCTTTTGGGCCGCACGGAAACGGCGTTCCCCAGCAATGATCTCGTATTGGTCACCCTTTTTGCGCACCGTAATCGGCTGTAACAGACCGTCTTTTTCAATGGTCTGGGCTAACTCAGCAATTGAATCAGCGCTGAATTCATGCCGCGGCTGGAACTCGTTGGGTTCAATTTGAGCAATTTCGATATCTTGGATTTTCCTATCTTCTGGAACATCGTCACGGTGACGGTTAAAAAATAAAGGCATACTCTTGTTTCTCCTGCCTGTTTTTATAAAGGTTTTCTGCTCGGCGTCCCAGCTTTGCGGGCATATTTACGGGGCGTCGTTTTTTTCTTATTAACTAAAATTAAGGTCCTGTCTTCGTCGGAAGCTGGCAAAGTCAGCTCTTGCACGTCAGCAACTTGGCCACCCAGTTTAGCGATAGCCGTCTTGGCTTTTTTAAGCTCAGCGCGTGCAGCCGGGCCCTTCAGGGCCAAGAACTTGCCGCCCAGTTGCACAAAAGGCAGGCAATATTCCGACAAAGTCGCCATGTTGGCAACGGCGCGCGCAGTGACCAGAGCAAATTTTTCACGCAACTGGGGAGCATGGCCTGCATCTTCGGCCCGCCCGTGCACGAGTTTGACGCCTTGCAGCTGCAACTTGTCACACAAAGCAGCCAAAAACTTCAAACGTTTATTCAAGGAGTCAACCATTGTCAATTCGAGCTGCGGGCAGACAATTTTCAGTGGAATGCCAGGAAAGCCAGCACCACTGCCGACATCGCACAACGTCTTTTGGCCTACAAAGAGCTCTTTAAAGGCCAAAAGCGGGGTCAGACTGTCGTAAAAATGTTTTAAGTAAACGTCAGCCTCTGCCGTAATCCGGGTCAAGTTAACTTCTTTGTTGGCAGCCACCAAAATATGGTAGTAATCGGCAAATTGCTGCAGCTGTTGGTCAGAAAGTACTAGGCCTTGCGCGGCCAG
>JAXGWL010000094.1:0-3818 GCA_040773345.1 Lactobacillus sp.
AACACCACGATCCCTACCTCTAAGAGCCAGATTTTCACAACGGCAGCTGACAACCAGCCAGCCGTTGACATCCATGTCCTGCAGGGTGAACGGCCGATGGCCGCCGACGACAAGACCTTGGGTCGCTTCGAACTGACAGACATTCCAGCTGCCCCAAGAGGTGTGCCACAAATTCAAGTTACTTTTGACATCGACAAAAACGGCATTGTCAATGTTTCCGCGAAGGATATGGGCACCGGCAAGGAGCAGAAGATCACCATTAAGAGTTCTTCGGGCTTAAGCGACGAAGAAATCAAGAAGATGCAAAAGGATGCCGAAGAGCACGCTGATGAGGACAAGAAGCGCAAGGAAGAAGCAGACTTGCGTAACGAAGTCGACGCCTTGATCTTCTCCACCCAAAAGACCTTGGATGAAACCAAGGGCAAACTGGCAGACTCAGACAGGAAGCCCGTTGAAGACGCTTTAAACGACCTGAAGAAGGCGCAAAAAGACAATGACTTGGACGAGATGAAGGCCAAGAAGGATGCCTTGACCAAGGTTGCTCAAGACTTAGCTGTCAAGCTTTACCAAAAGAACGGTGGCGCGCAAGGTGCTGCCGGCCAAGCTGGCCCGCAGCCAAACCAAGGGCCGCAAAATAACGGTGGCAGCCAAGGCGGCAACGGTGGCAATGGTGACACCGTGAACGGTGACTTCAAAAAAGTAGACCCGAATAAGTAATTTTGGTTATAATAAGAGACCGTAAGTTAAAAAGAACTGCTGGAGAGTAGTTCTTTTTTTTAAAGGCAAAGGAGCTTTTTAATGGCACAGCGTGATTACTATGATGTGCTTGGCGTCAGCCGCAACGCCAGCGAGGATGAGATAAATAAGGCTTACCGCAGGTTGGCCAAAAAATACCACCCTGATTTAAACCACGCGCCAGGCGCAGAAGAAAAATACAAAGAAGTCAACGAAGCCTACGAAGTACTGCACGATAAGCAAAAACGCGCACAATACGACCAGTTTGGCCAGGCTGAGGCCAATGGCATGGGCGGCCAAGGCTTTAACGGCGCCCAATTCAATGGCCAAGACTTTGGCGGCTTTGGTGATTTCGGCGACATCTTCAATCAGTTTTTTGGTGGCGCCGGTGGCCGCAGTCGGCGGGTTGATCCAACGGCGCCGCGGCGGGGCGCTGACCTCGATCAGACGATCACGATTGACTTCATGGATGCCGTTAAAGGTCGTAAGCTGCACTTAGCTTACAACCGGGATGAGACTTGCCCAACTTGTCACGGTCTAGGCACGGCTAAGGGGACACATCCTTTGGTCTGTGATAAGTGCGGCGGCAGCGGCTACGTCATGCAAACGAACCGCTCTAACCCGTACACGATCTTCCAGCAGCAGGTAGTTTGTGATAAATGCCACGGCAAGGGCGTCATCATTGAGCACCCGTGCCCAACTTGCCAAGGCCGTGGTGTGCAGAACAAGAAAGTCGCTTTGGATGCAACCATCCCGGCTGGTGTCGACAACGGCACACAAGTAACTTTCCCTGGCCAGGGTGATGCCGGCAAAAATGGCGGCCCTTACGGCAATCTCTATTTAGAGATTCGCGTCCGGCCAAGCAAGATCTTTAAGCGCAACGGCACGACGATTTTTACGGACGTCAAAATTGACTTTGCCCAGGCCGTGTTAGGCGACGAGATTGAAATCGATACGGTCGACGGCAAGCAAAAGCTGTCGATCCCAGCTGGCACGCAGCCCAACGCCAAGTTTACGCTGCGGGGCAAAGGCGTGCCCCGGCTGCATGGGGGTGGCCGTGGTGACCAGCAGATCACGGTCAGCGTCGTTATTCCGAAGAAACTGAATGCCCAGCAGCGCGAAGCTTTGGTCGACTACGTGAAAGCCGGCGGCGGCACGGTCCCACAGTCCAAAAACTTTTTTGAACGTTTGAAAGATAAGCTGAAGTAATGAAAGAAGATCTTGCCCGTGGGCAGGATCTTTTTTCTTTTGCTATAATAATAAATCGAACTTAAAAAGGTGAAGCTATGGATCAAAAGAACTGTTAGACTATCAAAAACATATTCGCAATTTTTCAATCGTGGCCCACATCGACCACGGCAAATCGACGATTGCCGACCGGATTCTCGAGCTGACGGACACAGTCGCTGAACGCCAGATGAAAAACCAGCTGCTGGACGACATGCCGCTAGAGCGTGAGCGTGGCATCACGATCAAGTTGAACTCGGTGGAAGTCAAATACCACGCCAAAGATGGCGAAGACTACATCTTCCACTTGATCGACACACCAGGGCACGTCGACTTTTCTTACGAGGTTTCCCGGTCGCTCGCGGCTTGTGAGGGAGCGCTGCTCGTTGTCGACGCTTCCCAGGGCGTGCAGGCGCAGACTTTGGCCAATACCTACTTGGCCTTAGACGACAACTTGGAGATCACGCCGGTTTTAAACAAGATCGATTTGCCGTCAGCTGACCCTGACCGCTGCAAGGAAGAAATTGAAGAAATGTTGGGTCTCGATGCAACAAACGCCGTCGAAGTTTCTGGCAAAACAGGGCAGGGGATCCCTGAGCTGCTGGAGCGCATTGTTCACGACGTGCCGGCACCGACCGGCGATTTAAACGCGCCCCTCAAGGCTTTAATCTTTGACTCTAAATACGACGACTACCGCGGCGTCGTGCTGGCAATTCGCGTCGAAGAGGGTACAGTCAAGCCGGGCGATGAAATTGAAATCATGAATACCCACAAAAAGTACGAGGTTACCGAAGTTGGTGTCTCTAACCCTAAGCCTGTTAAAAAGGACATGCTGATCGCGGGCGACGTGGGTTATTTAACGGCCAATATCAAGTCAGTCCGGGAGACGCGGGTTGGTGACACGATTACTTCGGCTGACAATCCAACCGAGAAACCGCTGCCGGGCTACCGGCAGATCCCACCGATGGTTTATTCCGGGATGTACCCGGTCGACAACCGCCGCTACGATGACTTAAAAGAAGCCTTGCAAAAACTGCAATTAAATGACGCGGCCTTGGAGTTTGAGCCAGAAACATCGCAAGCCTTGGGTTTTGGCTTCCGCTGTGGCTTTTTAGGTCTGCTCCACATGGATGTGGTCCAAGAGCGGCTAGAGCAAGAGTTTGGGATGCAGCTGATCATGACGGCGCCGTCCGTTGACTATCACGCTATTATGAATGACGGTTCAACCAAGGTCATCGAAAACCCGGCTGAGCTGCCCAGCGCCGGCGAGTACAAAGAAGTGCAAGAACCGTACGTCAAAGCTGAGATCATGGTGCCCAACGATTTCGTGGGCCCTGTGATGGAGCTTTGCCAGCGCAAGCGTGGTGAGTTCCAGACCATGGAGTATTTAGACAAGTACCGGGTCAATGTCATCTACAAGATCCCGTTGGCAGAGATCATCTTCGACTTTTTTGACGATCTGAAGTCCTCAACCAAGGGTTATGCCTCTTTGGACTACGAGATCATCGGCTACCGCGCCACCGATTTGGTCAAAATTGACATTTTGCTCAATAAGCAGCCGGTTGATGCTTTGAGCTTCATCGCCCACCGTGACGAAGCCCAGGTGCGGGTACGGCAGATGACGTCGATGCTGAAAAAGCTGATTCCGCGGCAGAACTTCGAAGTCGACATCCAGGGTGCGATTGGGGCCAAAATCATTTCACGCGCAACGATCAAACCTTACAGAAAAGACGTGACCTGGAAGATTCACACGGGTGACCCAGACCGGCGCGCTAAGCTGCTTGAAAAACAGAAATGCGGCAAGAAGCGGATGAAGGCGGTCGGGAGCGTTGATGTTCCCCAAGATGCCTTTATGG
>JAXGWL010000095.1:0-3798 GCA_040773345.1 Lactobacillus sp.
ACTACTACGAAAGTCGCAACCAGGCCAAGTATGATGCCAAAAGAAAGAGCGCGGTTGGTACTGGTGACCGCTCGGAAAGAATTAGAACTTACAATTACCCTCAAAACCGGGTCACTGACCACCGCATTGGGTTGACCATTAACAAGCTTGACCGGGTCATGAACGGCGAACTTGACGAAATTATTTCAGCCCTGATTTTGCACTATCAAACCAAGCAGCTGGAGGAGTTGGCTGACGATAATGCATAGTATTGAAGAAATGCGACAGTGGGGGCGCAAACGGGCGCCGCAGGCTCGGCCGGAAGACGTTGACTATGTCTTGGCAGAACGGTTAGGCCTGACGCCTAGCGAGTTTTTACTCCACAAAGATGACCAGTTGACGGCTGACCAGGAAAAACAGGCCCGGCTGGATTTGAAGAAACTGGCGCGCGGAGTATCGCCCCAGTACATCTTGGGTTACGCTTGGTTTTACGGCTATCAGATTCAGGTTAAAAGTGGGGTGCTTATTCCCCGCTTTGACACTGAAAACTTGGTCAAGTGGGCACTAGACAACCTCCATTCTGGGATGAAGATTTTAGACTTGGGTACGGGCAGCGGTTGCATTACCGTTGCTTTAGCCAAAGAAGCCGCAAAAAGGGGCCTTAGTGACCTCACCTTTTACGCCAGTGACGTGACTGACCAAGCCTTGCGGATCAGCGAAGAGAATTTTTTGCGTTATGGCTTGGACGTCTATGTCCGTAAGGCCAATTGCCTCATCGGTTTGGAAAAGTTTGATTTAATCATCTCAAACCCGCCCTATATTAAAAACGGTGACAAGGACAAGATGGACGAAAATGTCTTGCGCAATGAGCCAAAGGGCGCCCTTTTTGCTGGCGCAGATGGGCTGGACTTTTACAGAAGGTTTGTCAAGCAGGTACCAGAACATTTAAACGCTCAGGGCAGTTTTTATCTTGAGTACGGCTTTGATCAGCAAGCTGAGCTAAAAGAATTGCTCACAGCGAGCCTGCCTGATTTTGAATTTGAATTTAGAAAAGACCTAGCGGGCAAACCGCGCATGGTCCAAGGAAAATGGCCAAAGTAATGGAAACAAAAATTTTGCATCAAGATCAGCTCGACGAAGCGGCTGCCCTTTTGAAAAAAGGGGAATTGGTAGCTTTTCCAACTGAGACTGTCTATGGTTTAGGGGCTTTGGCTACAAATGAAAAGGCGGTCAAGGGCGTTTATGCAGCAAAGGGGCGTCCTAGCGATAACCCGTTAATCGTCACCGTTTCTGATGAAGGCATGATGCGGCACTTTGTGAAAGAAATCCCAGCGCGGGCTCAGAAGTTGATTGACCATTTTTGGCCTGGCCCTTTGACAATTCTGCTTTTTGCTAAACCTGGCGCCTTGCCGGCTGCTGTGACTGGGGGCCTTAAGACAGCCGCCTTTCGCTGCCCAGACGACCCTTTGACGCACGACATGATTGCCAAGCTTGGTGATCCGATTGTTGGTCCCTCAGCCAATACTTCAACTAAGCCGAGCCCAACTACCGCTCAGCACGTCTACCACGATCTGCAGGGTAAAATTGCGGCAATCGTCGATAATGGTCCGACTGATTTTGGCTTGGAATCCACGATCATTGATCTGTCTGTGGACCAGCCAATCGTCTTGCGTCCAGGCAAGATTACGCCAGCCGAACTGAGTCAAGTTTTAGGAGAAAAAGTCCTGATCAACAATGGCAAAAAGGAGACGAAGGGTGTTCCTAAGGCACCGGGCATGAAATATCGCCACTATGCACCAAGTGTGCCAGTTTATATCGTCGATGAGCCCGCCGATTTTGCAAAAATTGAGCTGGGCCCAACAGTGGGTGTCGCCGCTTTATCTAAAGTCTTAGCCAAATTGGACTGTGAAAATAGTTATGATTTGGGCGCTAATTTGTTGACGGCTGATCACAGGCTGTTTGATGCCCTGCGTCATTTTGATCAAGAAAAAAATATCCAGCAGATCTATGTGCAAGGTTTCAATGAAGGGCAAAAGAGTTTGGCCTACATGAATCGCTTAGGCAAGGCTGCTGGCGGACACCACTTTAAAGCTGAATAATTTTTAAAAAGAAGCGAGCGAAGGCCCGCTTTTTTTGTACAGTGAGTGTTAAAATAAGTAGCGGCAATATATTTACTATTTAGGGAGGTTGTTATGGGAAAGTTCGTAGTTTTAGATCATCCGCTCATCCAGCACAAGCTGACACTTATGCGCCGTAAAGAGACTAGCGTCAATGAATTTAGACGTTTGGTCAGTGAAATTGCCGGCTTAATGACCTATGAAATGACGCGTGATTTACCACTGAAAGACGTCGAAATCGAAACGCCAATTGGCCAAGCCACGGAAAAAGAGTTGGCGGGCAAAAAGATGGTGATCGTTCCGATTTTACGGGCTGGCATGGGGATGGTCAATGGTGTCTTGGACATGGTTCCCTCGGCCAAAGTTGGCGTTATTGGCATGTACCGTGATGAACAAACGCTTAAACCACATGAGTACTTTTGCAAGCTGCCACAAGATGTTGCTCAAAGAGAGTGCATTATTGTCGACCCAATGCTTGCAACCGGCGGTTCGGCCAATATGGCGATCGCAGCTTTGAAAAAAAGCAGCGTCACCAATATTCGTTTAGCTGTTTTGGTGGCCGCCCCAGAGGGTGTCGCAGCGGTCCAAAAGGAAAACGCGGACGTTGATATTTATGCGGCGGCAGAAGATGAAAAATTGATGCCTAACGGCTACATTTTCCCAGGCCTCGGTGACGCTGGTGACCGGATCTTTGGCACTAAATAAGAAAGCTTGGGGACAGTTTTAAATTTATGTTATTATGCTGGTGTGTTTCTTTAAACACATGTTGGAACATTTAAATGAAGGGAGGTTACGAAGTGGGAGAAACACCTTATGTGGTTAGTTTTCACGGCCTCAATTTAAACATTACCAACGACCTGAGTGGGACCTTGATGGCAATCGATGTCGCCTGGTTCGTCATCTGGCTGGCGCGGAAAGTTGAACTGCGGCCAAATAAAAGGCAAAACCTGCTGGAATACATCATTAATTTCACGGACGGCATTGTCAAAGGCAATGTGCCCGATCAAGATGCACAAAAGCACCTTTCGCTTTACGCTTTTACCCTGTTTCTGTTCATTTTTATGATGAACCAATTGGGTTTGTTTTTGGAACTAACCATTAACGGAAAGATCCTGATCAAGTCCCCGACTGCTAGTCCTTTAATCACAATGACTTTTGCGATGATGACTTTGCTTTTGTCATTCACTTTCGGGATGCAGCGGTTTGGCATAGGCGGCTATCTGAAAAACTACGCAGCACCAGTGGGCTTTTTAGCACCAATCAATATGATTGAAGAGTTTACTAACTTCTTGACTCTGTCTTTGCGTCTGTACGGCAATATTTATGCCGGCGAAGTTCTACTGACTTTGATCGGCCACGATTTAGGCCACAGCGCAGGCTGGCTTACCGTGCTGGCTTCGGCACCGCTTGCCTTTATCTGGCAAGGATTCTCCGTCTTCATTGGCTCTATCCAGGCATATGTTTTCGTGACCTTGTCGATGGTTTATATTGGTCGCAAGGTCCAAAAAGAATAATTGGAGGTTTTTTAAATGAAATATTTTGCTTCTGCCATTGCAGCCGCCCTGGCTGCTTTAGCCGCTTCTTGGGGTAACGGTAAAGTTATCACTGAAACGATTAAGGGTATTACTAGACAACCGGAAAGTGCTGGTAATCTGAGATCAACAATGTTCATCGGTGTTGGTTTGATCGAAGCCGTTCCTAT
>JAXGWL010000096.1:0-3748 GCA_040773345.1 Lactobacillus sp.
ACTTTTCACTAAAAGAGATTCAATTGATTGATAGAAAAATTAAATACATTTTTAGGCCAACTGATCGGAGTGTTTGATGCAATAGGCCTCGGCAAAGTGGTGGAAGGTCGTGGTGATGCGGCTGAGCATCGAGGGTGTCTTGGTGACCAAATAGATGCGGTAATCGACGTCGTCGGCTACTTCTGTGCGCGTGATCTTATCGTGATTCTGCTTTTCGAGGCCAGCATCCCGCGGCACGATCGCCACGCCTTGCCCAGCGGCAACCATCGCGCTGATGATGCTGATCGAATTAGACTCCAGGCGAATATTAGGCCGGATGCTCTTTCTTTGCCACAAACGGTCTAGCCGTAAACGCAAACCGCTGTCTTTGGAAAAAGTCAAAATGTTGTAAGGAGCCAGCTGGCTTAAAGTAACCCGCTTTGCTTGGGCGATGGGGTAGCTTTTGGGGATAATGGCGACCAGACGCAAATTGATCAGTGGCAAAGTCTGCAAGTCCTGCCATTTGCGCTGGGTGCTGGCCGCATCGGCAAGCGTCAGCAGTCCAATATCCAGGTGTTCATTTTCTAGCTGGAAGAGCAGGGGCTCACCCGCCGCCCGCTGGACGCTGAAATCAATGTCCGTATCGTCGTGTTCCTTTTTAAAGGCGCCAATCATTTGGGCCAAGAAAACATCGGAGATAATTGGGCTGACGCCGAGGCGAATTTCACCGGAGTTGCCGCTCGACAAGTCGCGCAGTTTTGTTTTGCCATCATCTAAGGCGGTTAAGCTTTTTTCGACATATTTTAAAAAGGTCGCCCCGTAAATACTGAGTTTGATATTGCGCCCTTCTTTTTCAAACAAGGGTACGCCCAGTTCGTCTTCTAAGCGCCGAATTGCGTAAGACAAAGTCGGCTGGGTAATATCCAGGCGCTCAGCGGTGAGGGCCATGTGCTGGTAGTGGGCCAGGGCCTGGAAGTAGACGAGGTGCTGCAAGTTCATTGATAGATTCCTTCCTAATATTCATTGAAAGCTTAAATCAATAGTTTAAAAATAAAAAAGCACGAGGCTTTTTTATCGGACCTTAATTTTTACCTGCGCTTGTGCCGCGTTAAGGTTGGCTTAAAGAAGTAAAAGACCAAGAACACAAAGGTGAGTCCCTCTAAAAAGCCACCTAAAACATCGGACGGGAAGTGGACATGGACCGTAATTCTTGTCCAGCCGATGATGAAAGGTACTAAGAAGGAAGCAAGCATCGCCGTCCAGCGCCACTTTTCATTTTTAATTAAAAAGTAGGCAATGATTAACAGGCAGATGAAGACGGTCATGCTAGAAGCCGAGTGACCAGATGGGAACGAATAGCCGTGCGCAGCTACTAGGTGCTGTACGCTTGGCCGTGCTCTTTTGACCAGGGGCTTGAGCACAAAATTGCAGCCAGCCGTTAAAATTTCGCTGCCGGCCAGGAAAAAGGCGGCTGCCCGGTGCCGCCGCCAGAGCAAGAGGGCAAAGGCAACGACCGTGATGACTAAGATGGTCGACGTGTTGCCTAGGTTGGTAAAGGTCTTGGCAAAGACAATTGCACCCGCGCTGCGTACTGCTAAAGCACTAATCAAGGTCTGGTCAAAGCCGCTAATGAAAGCTGACTTGGTAACGACGAGCAGCAGCCAGAGCAAGAAGACGAGGCCAAAGGCGAGGCTTGTCCATAAAGGCCAGCTGCTTTTATGTTCATGATTAAAATCCACAATAAATCTCCCTATCTCACAAAGTTATAGACGATTATAGCGACCCACCGGTCAAAAATAAAGCTGGCTTGTTGGCTGGACCAGTTTGCGCTATCATTTTTGGGATAATGACACTGTGTCCAGGGAGGATTAAATGGTCAAAACAACCTTTACGAAACTGCCACAAGAAAAACAAGAGCGCATTTTCAACCAGCTGTTGTTGGAATTTTCCCGCTATCCGCTAGCACAGGCCAAGGTGGCGCATATCGTCGCCGGGGCCGGCATTGCCCGCGGTTCTTTTTACAAATATTTCGACGACTTGACTGATGCCTGCCGCTACACTTTGGGGCAGGTGCTGGCGCAGATTCATGTGCACGTGCTCGAAAAAGGGCTGACGCCCCAAGACGCTTATCAGCTGGTTGCCGCTTTTGTGGAAAAAGCAGAAAATTTGAAATGGCAAGACTTTATCCACATGCATTTTACTTACAACGAAGGTGCCATCCCGACCCCGCAGATTGACCTCAATTTGCCGGCCGAGCAATGGCTCATCATGCTGGCTTGCCAAGATGTGCTGCGGCAAGTGGCCAAGGCCCCGCAAAAAAGGGAATAATTGTTGAAACTGTTAAAGCAGAGTATGGCTTTGATTGCCAAAGGGAGCAAGTAAATGTTTTTAGCTTGGCAGGAGATGAAGCGGGAGAAAACGCGTTACGGCTTAATTGTCCTCATGCTGTTTTTAATCAGCTACCTCATTTTTATGCTGGCGGGGCTGTCTTACGGCCTGGCTGAGCGCAACACAGTCGCTATTGAAAGCTGGCAGACGCAAAGCGTCGTTTTAAACGAAAACGCCAACGTGTCTTTGAACCAGTCGCTGCTCACCAAAACCGATCTGCAGCACACCAAGCTGAGTAAAAAAGAAGCTTTAGTGGGCCAGCTGCCGGTCGTCGTGAAGCATAAAAAACGGCAGACGCTGTCGGCCCAGCTTGTCGGTCTGAAAAAAGGCCAGTTCATCTACCAGGACATGCCCATCGTCAAAGGCCGCAAGGCTAAGACCCAACACGAGCTGGTTGCCGATTCGTACTTAGAGCAAAAAGGCTACCACTTAGGCGACCGGGTCACTTTAAATGGGTCCCAAGACAAGTACAAGCTGGTTGGTTTTACCGACCATGCCGAAATCAACATTGCGCCCATCGTGTTTGCCAAACTGCCGGTGTGGCATGCGCTAAAAATGGCGGCGCCGAACGTCGCTGGTAGCGGCATCATTTCCCAGCGCAAGCATTTTAAGCTCAAGCAGACGACTGAGACCAAGTCTTACCCCGTGCAGGCCTTTATCAACAAGCTGCCGGGCTACCGTGATCAGAACATGACTTTTCAGCTCATGATCGGCTTTTTGTTTGTCATCTCGATGATCATCGTGGCCGTTTTCCTCTATATTATTACCATGCAAAAGATGCGTCATTTTGCCGTGCTGCGGGTGCAAGGCATTCCGACTAAAACTTTGGTTGGTGCCACGCTGACGCAGTCATTGCTTTTAGTGGTGCTGGGTGTGGCCTTGGGCTTGCTGGGGATGTTATTGACAGCGCACCTGCTGCCAGCGGCCGTGCCAATGCAGCTGACGCCCCAGCTGATCTGGGCTAGCAGCTTCGGCATGCTGGTCATGGGCTTATTAGGCAGCTTGCTGCCGGTCCGGATCATCAGCCGCATCGATCCACTGCAGGCTTTGTCATAAAAGGAGGTCAGGGATGACTACCATTGAATTGCACAAAATTTCAAAAGTTTATGGCAAAGGCGACAACGCCGTAACGGCCGTGTCAAACATCGACTTTCAGGCCGATGCCGGCGAGGTCGTCTTGCTCGAAGGGCCTTCGGGCGCGGGCAAGTCGACTCTTTTGACCATCATGGGCGCCCTGCAGAATGCGACCAGCGGCCAGGTGTTGGTCGACGGCCAGGAAATTAATCATTTGAGCGAAAAAAAGCGGGCGCGCCTGCGTCTGGAAAAAATCGGCTTTGTGCTGCAGGCCTACAATTTAGTGCCATATTTGACTGTCAAAAAT
>JAXGWL010000097.1:0-3689 GCA_040773345.1 Lactobacillus sp.
CCCACGGGTCGTAGATCAGCCGGACCTTGACCCCAGCCTTGGCCTTTTTGACTAACAGATCGAGAAATTCGTTGCCGATTTCATCGTTAATGAAGGAATAGTATTCAATGTTGACGGTTTCTTGGGCATGGGCGATGTCAGCGAAGAGCTGGCGGAACTTAGCCTTGCCGTCTGTAAAGATTGCGATTTCATTGTTTTTGGACAGAGGGGTGTCGCCCTTGCTGTTGAAATAGTCGATCAGCACGCGGGCTGTGTCAGAAGTGTCATTGGGACTGGTGGTTTTGCGGACGTGCTGGGGCAGCATCTTGCGCACTTTTTTTAAGCCAATGTGGTTTTGCTGGTTGATGGCAAAGAGGTTTTCCTGGGACAGCCCCCGGCCCAAGAAGCCATAGAGGATAAAGCCGATGACCGGCAAAATGAGCAAGATGATCAGCCAGGCCCAGGTGGTCGCCACCGACCGCTTGCGGTGGAAGACGACGTAAAGACTCAGAATGGTATTGACTAGCAGGATGATACGCAGAATTTGATTAAACACTAGCTACTCCTTTTTCAAACCCATAAAGTCATTGATGATGTGCAAGACGAGGGGACTGTCGTGCATTTCGCTGTGTTCGGCGACGGGCCCCCGCATTTCCAATTCCTCGTAATATTGGCACTGCTCGGCCAGCAGGTAGCGGGCGGCTTTTGCGGACACCACGGAAATAAACTTGTCACTGTTGGTGGCATCCATGATGTTGCCGTAGATATTGATGAGCTGCAGGTCTTGAGGCAGACGCTTGCGTCTGCGCAGCATGCCCATGTAGGTCGGTGACATCAACACGGGCCGGCCGTTGTCTTTTAGCTGGTTGACATTGGGCAGGTCGCCTAAAAACATGACCCCGTCAAACGGGCCTGCGATTAAAATTGCCTTGCGCAAGCGGGGCATTTTCTTATTATGAAAATGCTGCATCTGGTTGCGAATCAGACAGGGGGCGGCCATGGAGTGGGCGACGGCGTCGTAGCGCCGAAAGCCAAAGATTTGAGCCAACTGCGGCAGCAGGTGGTGCAGATAAAAGCTGATGCCGTAGACACCGACAATTCTTTCTTCGAACACCACCTGCACTAGGGGGTGGGGGTCACCGGTCCAAGTGCCCTCTAGGCGCAGGTTGCCCCATAAATCGGCCTTGACCTTTAAAAAGCCTGGCCGCTTTTTGGCTGCGATGGCGCTTTTGACCATGGCATTGGTGGTGTAATCACCGCCACGGAAGCCATGCAAGAAGATGAGCGGCACTTGCGGCCCCGTATTTTTTTCACGGACGGCGTGGTTGACGATGCGCTTTTTGTGGGCGCGCAGGATGAAGCGCGTTGGTGCAAACGAAGCCAGCAGGCCGGTGGTAATCATGTAGGCCATGGACGGGCCGCGTTTTTGCTTGTTTTTGGGCTCAACTTCGTCCCGGTATTTTTTCTGGTTAAAACGCATCCCGCTCACCCCCTGTGCTGGCATAGTATAATAACTATATGAGTTTACTCTATAATTTTTATTAAAAAAAGGAATGAGCAAATGAAGCTTTACGCAGTGAAAGTGGGCCGCACACCCGGTGTCTACCGCACTTGGGCCGCGGCGGAGAAGCAGGTCAAGGGCTACCCCGGCGCCGTCTACAAGAGCTTTAACAAGGTGACGGATGCCGCGGCCTTCATGGACTGGAACGAGGACACGCAGCCGCTGAAGCCGGCCCAGCCTTTAAAACTAAAGTCAAAAAGACAAGGCCCCAGTGCTTATGCTGCTAAGATCTACACCGACGGTGGCAGTCGTAACCACGGCGTGCACAAAGGCGGTCACGTGCTGACGACCGACAAGGCGGCTTGGGCCTACTTGATCCAGTACCAGGGGCAAGAAATTTCGGACAGTGGCGGCGAGTTTGGTGCCACTAACAACAAAATGGAACAGACAGCCCTCATTGCGGCCATGAAAAAGCTCATCAAAATGAGGCTCAATCATGAAAAACTGCTCTTTACCTTGGATTCGCACTACGTGCTGGATCCTATCAACAAGCACTGGCTGCAGGGCTGGCAAAAAAGGGGTTGGCGGCGTGCCAAGGGTCCTTTGCAAAATGCTGAGCAGTGGCAGGAAATTTATCGACTGCTGCAGCATTTTGACCAGGCTGACTTTGTCTGGACGCACGGCCACCAAGGCAACTACGGCAACGAGTTTGTCGACCACAAATTAAATGACTACATGGATCACATGCACTAAAAAAGCATCCCCAAGGGAGGATGCTTTTTTGTTTGTGATAAATTTGTCTTTACTTTTTTATTAATTCAAAACAACCGTACCGCCAAATAAGCCTCTAAAGAAACTGGCAATTGAATCTATAATATTTTGCAGCCAATTGCGATTTTGCTGGTTGTTGATCTGTGAAAAGATGCCCTTGGCATTTTGTTGAATGATGCTGCCCAATTTGTTGGCTTGTTGTTGGAAGTTGCCACTCTTTAAAGCACCTGAATCTTTGATTTCGATCAACAGGTTGATGATTTGCTCTTTTTGATTGTTGGTGATCGTGTTGCCCAGGTGGTTAATGTTGATCTGGTTGTTGACGATGTCGCGAATCTGGCTGTTAGAGATGTTTTGACCTTGCTTGGCCATTTCAGCCTTGGCGCCGGCAATTGCGTTATTTAACTGAGCATCGGAATAACCGTCTTTGCCCTTGTTGGCTTGGGTGATTTTGCTCAAAGTACCCATTTCGTCTTGGGCGGCGTTGACCTGGTTTTGGTTCAAAGCTTGGCCTTTTTTGGCATAGGCAGCGTAGACACCAGCTAAGGCGCCCGAGCCATCAATCGGCACAGCAGAGGTAATGTAGATGTTGGCGTCAGAAATCCCAGCAGTCAAGGCTGCGTTACGATACTGGTTGGCCGTAATCGTGGTGATGTTGTTGTGGCCGTTGTAAGGCAGGATGCGGACATTGATGCCGCTGCCTGAACTGGTTTTCTGAATCATGGCACTGGACCAGACGCCTGAACTAGTCGTGAAGTTAGCCCCACTTGGGTTCAAGTAGCGCACCAAGTCGTTGCCCGTGATCGTCACAGTCTGGTAGTTGGCCCCATTTAAGGAACTCGTTAAGGTGTCAATGGTGCCTTGTTTTTGATTGCTCGTCAAAGAGGTCCCTAAGGTAACGACCGGCGTCTCGTCATCAGCATGGGCAATGGGAGTCAACAACCAACAGCTGCTTGTCATCAAGATTGCGGTTAAAAAAGTAATGATTTTTTTCATGTCTAATTCTCCTATTATTTTATTGCGATAATACTGGCCCTAATTATAGTCGAAAAAATGTGTTTGGAAATACAAACGACTTCAAGAAAAGAGAAAGACTTCACTTTTAGATGTTATAATATGCACTAAAAAGGAGGGCGATGATTTGCAAAGCGAGCCTGAATTGACTGTCATTATGCCTGTTTATAATGTTGCTCACTATTTAGGGCGCGCCCTTGATGCACTGTTGAACCAACAAGACCCATTTTTCAAACTCTTAGTTGTGGATGACGGTTCAACCGATGACACTGCCCAAGTCGCGCAAAGCTATGCTAGTAAGTTTCGCTGGTTTCGCTTGATTAAAAAAGCCAATTCCGGCGTTTCTGACACCCGCAATGTCGGCTTAGCCAACGTGGATACGCCGTATTTTACTTTTCATGATGGCGATGACTGGACTGATCCA
>JAXGWL010000098.1:0-3671 GCA_040773345.1 Lactobacillus sp.
CGGCGTCGGCGGTTTGAGCAATCCGCCTTGATGTTTTTCATAAAAGGCATCCGCATTGGCGGTCTTGGTGCGGTGGACCACTAAGTCGCGCGCACAGTAGACGACAAAGCTCGTCGACTGGCCCTGTAAAAAGTCGATCCTGGCGAGGCCCGAGATAAACAGGGTCTGCCCGGGCAGCAGCTGGTAAGTCTTCGGCTTCAGCTGCTTTTTCGGCGTGACCAGCTTCAAAGAAGCTGGGGACAGCCGACTGGCCAGTTGACGATCTGACGAAATCCCCGGCGTGTCGACTAATTTGTGCCCCGAAGCCAGGGGAATCTCGATTTGGGCCAAAGTCGTGCCGGGGTAGCCGGAAGTTGTGATCAGCTGTCCTTCCCCACTAGCTTGTTTTAAAATCGCGTTAACCAGAGTCGATTTGCCGACGTTGGTGACCCCGGCAAAGTAAATATCTTTTGTCTTGCCAGCTTTATCTAAATAGGCCACTAAGTCGTCAAGGCCATTATTGCTTTTGGCACTGAGCAAAAAGATCTTTTTAGGGTAGAGGCCATGTTTGTTGGCCTGCTGGCGCAGCCAGTCTTTTAACTTGCTTTGGCGCAAGTTGTGCGGGAAGAGGTCAGCCTTATTGCCAACCAAGATAAAGTCATTTTTGCCAATAAAGCGCGGCAGGCTGGTTAAAAGCGAGCCGTTAAAGTCGAAGAGGTCGACGACGTTGACAATCAGCGCCTGGGTCTTATCTAACTGGCCTAAGGTCTTTAAAAAATCATCTTGGTGAACGGCCACCGGCGTCACTTCGTTGTAATGGCGCAGCCGGAAGCAGCGCTTGCAATAAACGGCTGCCGCGCTAGTTTGGGCTTTTTTCAAAGCCGACGCCGGCAGAAAACCCGCGGCCTTGGGATCTTGATCCTGCAAGACACTGCCGCAGCCGATACACCTAATTTCTTCACTCATTGCAAATGCTCCTTAAAAACAACTTTCCGGCCCGTCACCGTAAAAAAGGCAAAGATAAACTTTTCAAAAAAGCGGTTGATGCGGGTATTCCACTTGTCGGTCTCAACCAGTGGCTTGACCAGCACCGAAGCCACGCCGGCTAAATTAGCGGCCTGCATGTCGGTGATCAATTGGTCGCCGACCATCATGACTTGGTCTTTGGCCAAATGATATTTTTTTAAGCCCCGCAAAATACCAGTTGGCAGTGGCTTGCGTGCCGCCGCCACAAAGTCGATGTCCCACGGCCGGAGTACCTTGCCAACCCGCTCAGCCGAGTTGTTGGAAATGACCACCAGCCTAATGCCAGCTTGGGCCAGCTTGTTTTGCAAGTCGGCCATCTCCTGCGCCGTTTCCTTACGGTTCCAAGCGAGCAAGGTGTTGTCCAGGTCGGAAAATACGGCCTTGATGCCCAGCTTTTGTAAATGCTGAGCATCTAAGTGGTAAATAGAATCAATCGTGTAGCGGGGATGCAGACACATCTTTTTTCAGCCTCTCTAAACTTATTATATAAAAAAACGTGCTCCACTTGCGCGAAACACGTTTCTTAATTAATTGCTTAGTTTAAAGCCTTTTTAACAGTGGTGGCTAATTCGGCAAAGGTCTTTTCGTCGTTGTAAGCAATGTCGGCAAGCATCTTGCGGTTGATCGTTACGCCGGCAACCTTCAGGCCGTGCATCAACTTGCTGTAGGACAAACCGTTTTGTCTAGCAGCGGCGTTGATTCTAGCGATCCATAACTTTCTGAATTCGCTCTTTCTCTTCTTCCGGTCACGGAAAGCATACTTGCTAGAAACAAACAGTTGAGTGCTTGCAGCCTTGAACTCACGGTGCTTAGCACCACGGTAGCCCTTGGCCAGCTTCATGATTTTCTTACGACGTGCGCGGGTAACAGTACCGCCTTTAACTCTTGGCATCTAAAATTCCTCCTCAAAAACTCTTTTTTAATTAACGCATTTGGGAAAGCATCTGTTTGATGCGTTTGTTGTCGCTAGCCGAAACCATGTCAGCTTTTCTCAAATGACGGCGTTGCTTCTTGGTCTTACCGTGGAAACGGTGGCCGGTGTAAGCGTGGTGACGCTTCAAACCACCATTAGCAGTTCTCTTAAAACGCTTTGCAGAAGCGCGGTGTGTCTTCATCTTTGGCATAATAAAATTCCTCCAAATTAACTAATTCTTTTTGTTCTTATCGTTTGCCGGAGCAAGCATCAGGAACATTTGACGCCCTTCCATCTTCGGCTTCGAAGCAACAGTTGCGATGTCGGCGGTTTCGTCGGCCATCTTTTGCAGAACTTCGCGGCCCAGGTCCTTGTGGGTGATTGCCCGGCCCCGGAAGCGGATTGAAACCCGCACTTTAGCGCCTTTTTCCAAGAACTTGCGCGCGTGCTTCAGCTTAAAGTTGAAGTCGTTGCCTTCAATGGTTGGGCTTAAACGCAGCTCCTTGACGTCAATTGTCTTTTGCTTCTTGCGGTTTTCCTTTTCCTTCTTTTGCTGTTGGAAGCGGAACTTGCCGTAATCCATGATTCTGGCAACTGGCGGTTTGGCTTTAGGCGAAATTAAGACGAGGTCTAAGCCGGCGTCTTGGGCTTGCCGCAATGCTTGGGCACGAGGCACGATGCCGACTTGCTGGCCGTCTTCGCCGATCAGGCGTACCTGACGAGCACGGATGCTGTCGTTTAAAATCAAATCTCGTGGTATGAGTCTTCACCTCCATGTTAATTTGAGGACAAGAAAAAGACGGATTGCAAACAACCCGCCTTTTAATCAACAGAAATTATCGATTAGCCCAGAGGTTCATTGACTTAGGCGAGAAGCGGGCAGCTTCTTCTTGTTCTCAACATTAAAGATGATACTCGTTTCAGGCCTTGCCGTCAATGCATTTGTTTAGTTTTTCTTGCGCCGGCCGGCGAAGCCCAACAGACTGATGATACCAGCCAGGCTTAAGGCTGCCAAGCCTAATTTACTTGAGTTGCTGTCCCCTGTTTGCGGGAGGGATGCGGCTTTGGCTGCCTTGACAGCTTGGGCCTTTTTGACAACTGAAGCTGACTTAGCAGAAGCATTTTGCTTTGCAGCTGGCTTGTTAGTTTTAGCCGGTTGAGCAGGCTTGTTTGGCTTGCTTGGGTTAGTCGGAGTGTCCGGAGCATCTGGGTTATCAGGCTTATCCGGAGTGTCTGGATTATCCGGGGTATCTGGGTTATTAGGTGTGTCCGGAGTATTTGGATTTACTGGCTTAGCTGGCGTCAGAGGAGTCCAAGGGATAGCTGGTCTTGCGTAGACCCCGGTGACGTCTTGCAGAGCGGTCAAAGCTGCTGGGTCAAGTGTTTGACTGTCGACTCTGGTGCGGGTGCGCGTCAATTCACCGTATGGTGCTAAGGCTTGGGCTACAGCAGTGTCTAAGGCAGCTTGGTCTTTGTAAACGAAGTCCAGCGGCACAAAAGCAGTTCTACCGTCTTTTTGGATGGTCAGGTAGTCGGAGTTCTGCCGGCCGGTTACGGTTTGACCGCTGGCGGTGGTCCACTGCTGCTTGTTCAAGTTAGGCAGGTCGGCGTTGTCGGTGAAGACGACGAGCGGCTTGCTGCCCTGGAAGTCGCTGACTTGGAACTCATTGTCGCCGGTTGGCATCTTGACGTTGTTTAAGACGATGACTGCCGGGTGCAGCAGGTTGGCAAACATTCTGTCGCTGCCGCGCAG
>JAXGWL010000099.1:0-3640 GCA_040773345.1 Lactobacillus sp.
AATGTGCCGGCCTGCTGCACGACATCGGTCACGGCCCTTTTTCCCACACCTTTGAACACCTGTTTGGCACCAACCACGAAAAAATTGGGCAAGCAATTATCACTGACCCGCACACCGAGATCAACCAGGCCCTGCGCAAGGTCAGCCCGAACTTTCCAGACCAAGTGGCCAGTGTCATCGCCAAGACCTACCCGAACCCGCAAGTGGTCAAATTGATTTCCAGCCAGGCTGACGCCGACCGCATGGACTACCTGCTCCGCGACGCCTACTTCACGGGCGTCACCTACGGCAGCTTTGACTTCAGCCGCATCATGCGAGTCATCCGGCCGTATCAAGACGGCATCTGTTTTGAAAATAACGGCATGCACACCGTCGAAGATTACATTCTCAGCCGCTACCAGATGTACCAGCAAGTCTACTTCCACCCAGCTAGCCGGGCTGTCGAGGTCGGGCTGCACCAGCTGTTAAAGCGGGCCCAGTACATCTACCAGCACGGCGAGTTAAAGGTGAGTGAGCACCTGGCTGCCTTTTTAGCCGGCGACTGGACGCTAGCCGATTATCTTGCCTTAGACGACGGCGTCTTAGAAACCAACTTCCAACAGTGGACCCAAGCCAGTGACCCAATTTTGGCAGATCTGGCCAAGCGCTATCTCTACCGTAAGCCGCTTACCTCGGTCAAAATCAATGACGAAACGGAAAACCTGCTGCCCAAGATGCGTAGCCTGATCAAGCAGGCCGGCTTTGACCCTAATTACTACACCGACGTGCGCCCAGCCTATGACGAACCCTACGACGCCTACAAGCCGACCGGCAAAAACGCCAATAGCCAAATCGAAATCCACCAAAATGATGGCAGCCTGATTGAATTGTCCGAGCTGTCACCTTTGGTCAAGGCTTTAAATGGCACTTTCCAAGGCGACCGGCGCTTCTTCTTCCCCAAAACCATGCTGACCAAGTCGCAAGACCTGCAGATCTTTGATCCCTATTACGAAGAATTCCAAAAATACATTAAAAATGGAGCTCTGCACTACTTGCGGCAGCCTCATAAAAAAACTAAGTAAGCCAAGGCAAATAAAAGACTAGCAATTTAAAAATTGCTAGTCTTTTTGTTTACGAAAGCGACCGCCGCAAGTAAGCAATTAGTTCTTCAATTTCTTGCCGGCTAATCGTCCGGTTTTCCTTAATCACTGTAATAAAGGTCTCGACATAAATTGTTGCGATGACCTCCTGCTGAAATGGCGTCAAGTCGACGTGCATGATCTCTTGGTATTTCTTGATCATGAACCGCTTGAGGTCGCGTTTCAAGCAAATGCGGCCAGTATCAATGGCCAGTAGACTGAGAATCTTTTGCCGATTTTGTTTAAGGTAAGGTAAGTTGGCCTGGTAGATATGCTCTACTTTTTCCAAGGCGAGGGTTTCGCCACCCTGCAGGCGGGCCAGCACGACCGGTCGAAAGTGTTCCTCAATGAATTGGTGATTCATTTTGGCCAGCAAGTCGTATTTATCAACATAGTGCAGATAAAAAGTTTGGCGGTCAATACCCGCCAGCCGCGCAATCTCACTGACCTTGACCTGGTCAAAAGACTCTTTTTGCAATAAGTTAATAAAAGCCCGTTGGATGCTTTGTGTAGAACGTCTGCTTCTTAAATCTTGTTTCGTCATCTTTTTATTAAAAAAGCCCCCGTACTTTTAACGGTACGGGAGCTTATCCGTATTTTCAATATCTTAAACACATTCAGTTGGGATTAGTAAATGCAGCAACTAGACTTACTTTTGCTTGCGATAGCCAAAGTAGAATTGCAAAATGGCTAGCACCACGTTGACCCAGTTAATAATCAAGAACCAAGTAGCCATCGTGTCTGGGTTGTGGGTCACGCCATAAAAGACCCAGAAGCCGGCAATAACAGCCACCACGTTGATCCAAGCAAAAGTCTTTTGCAGGGTTTGGTCATTAAGTTTAAACCACATCCAAATCCCGTTGATAATTAACCAAATGACTAAAATCCAAAACATAACTTTAAACATATTCTAAAGCTCCTCTCCATTTGTTATCTATGTCACCATTGTAAGTTGTGGGTCTGCAGATACAATAACCAAAAAAATAACAGGTGTCGGATATTTGACGCTTTGGTTAATACTGTCAATAAAAAAGGTCTGTAACTACTGGGTAATTACAGACCTTTTCTCTTACCAAAAATTAAAAACTATTCGGTGTAACGATTGCTGAACAGTGGGCTGACTGGTTGGTTATTTTGAATGCGCTTGATAGCATCCCCAATTAAAGGACCAACTGACAGCAAAACCATCTTGTCGAGTTTCTTTTCAGCTGGCTGGTTGATGGAGTCGGTCAAAACCAAGGTCTTGATCGGTGCATTATTCAGTCTTTCAATAGCTGGACCCGACAAAATAGCGTGAGTAGCAGAGGCATAAACTTCGGTGGCTCCAGCATCCATCAAGGCCTTAGCCGCCAAAGTCAAAGTCCCAGCCGTGTCGATCATGTCGTCAATGATGATGCAGCGTTTGCCCTTTACGTTACCAATGATGTTCATGACTTCGGCAACGTTAGCGCGCGGCCGCCGCTTATCGACAATAGCAATTGGCGTGTGCAGAAATTCGGCTAGCTTCCGCGCCCGGGTCACGCCGCCATGGTCTGGGGAAACAACCACAGCACCCTTTTCCAAGTGGTGCCGTAAGAAGTAGTCGGCCAGAAGTGGGGCCCCCATTAAATTGTCAGAAGGAATATCAAAGAAGCCTTGAATTTGGGCAGCGTGCAGGTCCAAGGCCAGCACACGGTCGGCGCCAGCCCGCTCTAACATATTGGCCACCAGCTTAGCAGTGATTGGCTCCCGTGCTTTCGTCTTGCGGTCCTGCCGAGCATAGCCGTAGTAAGGCATGACAACATTGATCCGGTTGGCGGAAGCCCGGCGCACGGCATCAATCATGATCAGCAGTTCCATCAGGTTGTCATTGACTGGGGAACTGGTTGATTGAATCAGGTAGACATCACAGCCTCGCACTGATTCATCGATGTTGATTTGAATTTCCCCATCGCTGAACCGGGTCACGCTGGACTTGCTCAATGGTACGCCGACGCGTTCTGCAATCTTTTTTGCTAACGGCACGTTAGAATTTAAAGCAAACAGCTTCATTTTGTTCTCTGCGGACATTATTTCCTCCTAAAAAACAATTACAGGAATATTTTAACAAAAAGGCGACCAATTGAGCAGTCCTAATGCGTTTTTAATCATGTTTTTTAGAACCAATAGTGAAGCCCCTCATCATTCGGGTAACTGCGGTCAATTTTGACGTCCTTGCCACAGCAAGCACGTGCCCACTTGGCAAAGGTGCTGCCAGCGTTACTGTCTTGGCCGACTGAAGTGTAAAAGAAAGCCAACTTGCCGTCATAATGGCCAAGCTTTTTTAAGAAAGAGTAGACCGGCGTTGCTGGCGCATTGTTCCAAATTGGCGCACCGACCAAAATGTAGTCGTAATTTTTCTTGGGCGCGGCCCCTAAGATCTCAGGAAAGGCCTGTTCAGCCACCTGTTTTTTGGCAATATCGCTAGTAGTGTACATATCTTTTGAAAAAACGCCGTCGGCGACTTGAATTTCAAAGCCTTCACAATTAGGCAGTTCGTGCAG
>JAXGWL010000100.1:0-3624 GCA_040773345.1 Lactobacillus sp.
CGCAGTCCAAGTTAACGGAATTGCGCGAAGGCTTGCTCATTGGCAGTGGCTGCCAAGAAGGTGACGTCTTTACTGCCATGATGGAACGCGGCTACGACCAGGCTAAGGAGCTCGCCAAGTTCTACGACTACTTGGAGGTGCAACCACCGGCTGCTTATGCCAACCTGCTGCGCGACCACTTGCTGAAAAATGAAGATGAACTCGAAGAGATCATTAAAAACATCTGCCGTTTAGGCAACGAACTGGGCAAGCCGGTCGTAGCAACCAGCGATGCCCACTACTTGGAGCCGCACGACGCGATTTACCGGCAGATTTTGTTGGCCAGTCAAAAGGCCAATCCGAACCGCAACAAGCAGCAGCCGGACCTGCACTTTTACACGACCCAGGAAATGCTTGACGCCTTTGCCTTTTTGGGGGCAGACGAAGCCAAAAAGATTGTCATTGACAATACCAATCAAATTGCTGATTCAATCGAGTCCATTGCACCTATCAAGTCTGGTCTGTACCCACCGCACTTGAAAAATGCTGACCAAGAAATGACGGATTTGACCTACAACAAGGCCTACGAGTGGTATGGCAAGCCGCTGCCTAAAATCGTCGAAGACCGCATTAAGCTGGAGTTAAATTCCATCATCAAAAATGGGTATGCGGTTATTTACTTGATTGCCCAGCGGCTGGTAGCGAAGTCCAATAAGGACGGTTACCTAGTTGGTTCTCGTGGTTCCGTGGGTTCGAGCTTAGTCGCCACCATGTCGGGAATCACCGAGGTTAACCCGCTGCCGCCACACTACCGGTGTCCAGAATGCAAGTTCTCGCAGTTCTTTGAGGACGGCAAGTATGGTTCTGGTTTTGACCTACCAGACAAGCAATGTCCTAAGTGTGGCCACGACCTGGTCAAAGACGGCCAGGACATTCCTTTTGCCACTTTCTTGGGCTTCCACGGCGACAAGGTGCCAGATATCGACCTGAACTTCTCCGGCGACTATCAGCCAGTGGCCCACAACTACATTCGGGTTATGTTTGGGCCTTCTAAGTCATTCCGGGCCGGGACGATCGGCACGGTTGCAGACAAGACGGCCTTTGGCTACGTCAAACACTTTGAGGAAGAACATGACTTGCATTTGCGAGGGGCCGAAGAAGACCGCTTGGCTGCCGGCGCCACCGGTGTCAAGCGGACCACGGGCCAACACCCTGCTGGCATTGTCGTTGTGCCAGACGACATGGAGATCTACGACTTCACGCCCGTCCAATACCCGGCCGACGACCAAAACGCGGCCTGGTTGACTACGCACTTTGACTTCCACTCGATCCACGACAACATTTTGAAGTTCGACATTCTGGGTCACGATGACCCGACGATGATCAGAATGCTGCAGGACCTGTCAGGTGTCGATCCACTGACTATTCCGCCTGACGACCCAGGCGTCATGTCCTTGTTCTCCAGTCCCAAAATTTTGGGCGTCACGCCCGACCAGATCCAGTCACAGACTGGCACGCTCGGGGTGCCGGAGTTTGGCACGCGTTTTGTGCGCGGGATGCTGGAAGAGACCAAGCCAACTACTTTTTCAGAGCTGCTCCAGATTTCTGGTTTAAGCCACGGGACTGATGTTTGGTTAGGCAACGCCGAAGATCTGATCAATAACCACACTTGCACTCTGAAAGAGGTCATTGGTTGTCGTGACAACATCATGATGGACTTGATCCACTGGGGCGTAAAGCCAGAGGTTTCCTTCTTTACGATGGAATCGGTACGGCACGGTCGCGGTATTTCCGACGACAACATGAAGATCTTAAAGGCCAATGACAAGATTCCCGCTTGGTACATCCCGTCTTGCTTAAAGATCAAGTACATGTTCCCGAAGGCCCACGCCACGGCTTATATCCTGATGGCGCTGCGGATTGCCTGGTTCAAGGTTTACTACCCGGTCATCTACTACACGGCTTACTTTTCTGTGCGTGCGGATCTGTTTGACCTGGTCGCCATGAGTCGCGGTAAAAACAGTGTCAAAGCGGCCATGAAGAAAATTCAAGACGAGGGCCAAGATGCTTCCGCCAAGGACAAGAGTTTGCTGACCGTTTTGGAGATTGCTAACGAGTGCTTAGAACGCGGCATCAAGATTAAGATGGTCGACGTCAACGAATCCGAAGCCTTGAACTTTAAGATTGTGGATGAACATACGATCTTGGCTCCTTTCAATGCGGTGCCAGGACTTGGTGACAATGCTGCTAAGCAAATCGTGGCTGCCCGGACCGAGCAAAAGTTCTTGTCCAAAGAAGATTTGCAAAAGCGCGGCAAGGTTAGTCAAACGATCATGGATTACTTTGAAGAAAATGGTGTTTTGGCCGGGATGCCTGACCAAAACCAGCTGTCGCTCTTTTAACTAGCCTTAAGCGCTTTTTTATGGTATATTAAGCACGTAGTTCGAATAGGCAATTCGAGTGAGCAGAGATGCCCACTCTTTTTATTGCGAGGGAAAGCATTGTCAAAAATTATTGATTTGGTTGAAAAAGAAGTGGCGCCGCTCATTGCGGACAATGACGCCGAACTGGTCTATGCGGAATACGTCAAAGAACAGGGCAAAACCTATTTGCGTCTCTACGTCGATCAGCAGCCAAACGGCATTGACTTGAACAAGATTTCAGAGCTCAGCGAATTGGTTTCTGAAAAACTAGACAGCTTAGAGCCGGATCCTTTTCCGGACCCTTATGTCTTAGAGCTGTCGTCGCCAGGGCTCGAGCGGCCCCTTAAAAAGCCAGCCGACTGGGAGCGGGCACGCGGTAAGTTTGTCCACGTCAGTCTTTACCAAACCATTGCCGGGAGCAAACAATTCGAAGGCTACCTGCAGTCTTTTGACGATACGCAGCTGACGCTTAAGATTAAAGTCAAAACACGGGCTAAGGACGTGGTGCTTCCTCGCAAGGCGGTAGCCAAGATTCGGTTTGCCATTGACTTTTAGAGAGGATGATCAAAAACTTATGTCTAAAGAATTATTAGGCGCTTTGGCTTCTCTGGAAGAAACCAAGGGCATCAAACAAGACGTTATTATCGATGCTATTAAGGCTGCTTTGGTAGCCGCTTATAAGAAAAACTATGACCAAGCCCAAAACGTGGAAGTGGTTTTTGATGAAAAAAAGGGCGACTTCAAGGTTAACGCTGTGAAGACCGTTGTCGACACGGTGCAAGATGACCGCCTAGAAGTTTCGCTCAAAGATGCCTTGGAGATTAACAAGGCCTACGAGGTTGGCGACAAGATCGCCTTTGAAGTGACCCCGAAGAACTTTGGCCGGATCGCAGCTCAAACTGCCAAGCAGGTCATCATGCAGCGTTTACGCGAAGCTGAACGTGACCACATCGTGTCCGCTTATTCTCAATATCAAGACGAATTGGTGACGGGGACCGTGGAACGCCGTGACAACCGCTTTGTCTACGTCAAAATCGACAATGTGGAAGCGATTATGCCGCGTGGCGATCAAATGCCCAACGAGCACTACAACCCGCAAGATCAAATTCGTGTCTTAGTGACTAAGGTGGGTTCCGACAGCAAAGGCGCCCAAATTGTAGTTTCACGGACCGCACCTGATTTGGTCAAACGCCTGTTTGAACAAGAAGTGCCGGAAGTTTAC
>JAXGWL010000101.1:0-3618 GCA_040773345.1 Lactobacillus sp.
ACCCGGCAGGTTGCCTTGCACCAAAAGACCCTGGCCGAATTGGGCAACGTCAACTTGCAAGCCATTGACGACTACAAGCAGGTCAAAGAGCGCTATGATTTTTTGAGCAAACAAGAAAACGACTTGTTAAAGGCGCGCGCCAACCTGCAAAAGTCGATGAGTGACATGGATCAGCGCGCTGGTCAGCAATTTAAAGCTAGTTTTGACCAAATTGCGGCCGCGTTTGCTAAACTGTTTCCACTGGTCTTTGGGGGTGGCAGTGCCCATTTGCGGCTGACCGAACCAGACCAGCTGTTGACCGCAGGGGTCGAAGTTTTAGCCTGCCCACCGGGCAAAAAACGGCAGGAATTGAGCCTGCTGTCGGGTGGTGAACGGGCTCTCACGGCCATCACATTGCTGTTTGCTATTTTGGAAACCAACCCGGTGCCGTTTTGCATCCTGGACGAGGTGGAAGCGGCGCTAGATGACGTCAATGTCGAGCGCTTTGGCCGCTTTTTGCACCGTTTCGCCAAACAGACGCAGTTCATTGTGATCAGTCACCGCCAAGGCACGATTGTCCAGGCCGATCAGCTGTGTGGCGTGGTGATGCAAGAAGCCGGCGTCTCGGAAGTGATGTCGGTGTCTTTGCAAGAAATCAAAAAGGAGATTAACTAATGGGCTTATTTGATCGCATTAAAAAAGCACTCAGCGGTGAAACTGAGGCTAAAAAAACAACGGCAGAAGAGCCAGTCAAATCTGAACAAAAACAAGCAAAGGCTGCTCTTGCTAAAAAAGAGACTAAGCAGGCAGCAGAAGGACATGAAGAGCAGGCTTCTAAAGCAGAGCCTAAAGAGCAGGAAAGACAAGCTGCTGAGCCAGCAGAAGCAGAAGGTAATGAAGCAGCAAAGCCTGCTGAAGAGCAAGCTGCAACTAAAGACGAGCTCTATGAAAAGGGGCTGGAAAAGTCTTCTTCCAGCTTAGGTGCCAAGCTCAACGCCTTTTTTGCCAACTTTAGAAGCGTCGACGAAGACTTCTTCGATGACTTGGAAGAAATTCTGATCGAGTCAGACGTGGGCTTTGCCACGGCCGAAAAACTGACCGACCGCCTGCGTCACGAAGCCAAGCTTAAAAACGCCAAGAGCAAAAAGCAGCTGCAAGAGGTCATCGTCGCTGGCCTCATCGACATCTACGAGGAGGGCGGCAGCGGCAAAAACGAAAAACTAGCTTACGACGAAAATGCCCACCCGAACGTCTACCTGTTTGTTGGCGTAAACGGAGCTGGCAAGACCACGACCATTGGCAAGCTAGCCCAACGCTTTAAAAACGAGGGCAAAAGCGTCATTTTGGCAGCCGCTGACACTTTTCGTGCCGGGGCCGTCGAGCAGCTAGCCGCCTGGGGTCAACAAGTCGGTGTGCCAGTCGTCAAGGGTGCTGAGCAAGCAGATCCGGCCAGCGTGGTTTACGATGCCTGCCAGCGTGCTATAAAAGAAAAGGTCGACTACCTGTTAGTCGATACCGCCGGTCGTCTGCAGAATAAGACCAACCTGATGAATGAGCTCAGCAAGATTCAGCGGACGATCAAAAAAATTCTGCCGGACCAGCCGGCGGAAACGCTGCTGGTTTTAGACGGCTCCACCGGGCAAAATGCCTTCCTGCAAGCCAAGGACTTTAATGAAACGACCAAACTGACCGGCCTGGTTTTAACCAAACTCGACGGTTCCTCCAAAGGTGGGGTGGTTTTGTCCATCAGAAGCGAGATGAAGCTGCCCGTGAAATTAGTGGGCTTAGGTGAAAAAGCCGACCAGCTCGCTGACTTCGATGCCGCGCTTTATGCCCAAGGCCTTTTCCACGACTTGCTTGCGTGATAAACTGAGCATAGTTAGTGCTTAAAGGAGAAGAAATCATGAAACAAGAAAGTGCTTGCACGACTATTTTAGTTGGTAAGAAAGCCTCGCTTGACGGTTCGACCATGATCGCCAGAAACGACGACACTTTTCGGCCGATTACCCAGCAAAAGTTCATCATCGAGCCAGCTCGGCACGGTAAGCCCGCGCACATCAAGTCTTGGCTGAATAAGTTTGAAATGGACCTGCCCGAGGATGCGCAAAGAGTCCCAGCAGTGCCAAACGTGGACTACAAACACCGCGGCTACTACGACGAAAGCGGGATTAACGAAGAAAACGTGGCCATGTCCTGCACCGAGTCGACTTATGGCAACGAACGCGCCCTGGCTTTTGACCCACTCGTTAAAGACGGCTTAGACGAAGACTGCATGCAGACCGTTGTGCTGCCTTACATTCACTCAGCTAAGGACGGCGTGCAGTATTTGGGCAAACTGATTGCTAAATACGGTTCGCCTGCCGGCAACTCGGTTCTTTTCTCAGACAAAGACGATATTTGGTACATGGAAATCGTCACTGGTCACCACTGGGTTGCAGAACGCATTCCTGACGACTGTTACGCCGTTGCGCCTAACCGGGTGGCCATTCAGCAAGTCGACTTTGACGACCCCGACAACTTTATGTGGAGTGATGGCATTCGTGAATTTGTCAAAAAGCACCACTTAAACCCTGATAAGACCGGTTGGAACTTCCGTCATATCTTCGGTACTTACACCGAGCAAGACCGCCACTACAACACCAACCGCCAGTGGTATGCCCAAAAGTACTTCAACCCAGAAATTGAGCAGGACCCGCAAGACGGCGACTTGCCATTTATCCGCAAGGCCGACAAGCTCATCGCCAAAGAAGACATTGAATTTGTCCTGGGTTCTCACTACCAAGACACGCCTTATGATCCTTTCGGCAAGGGCACCGAGGAAGAAAAGCACCGTTACCGTCCAATCGGTTTGAACCGGACCCAGAACTCACACATTTTGCAGATCCGTTCGGATGTGCCAGCTGACCGCGCTGCCATCATGTGGCTGTGTATCGGGGGTCCAACCTTTACCCCATACGTACCATTCTTTGCCAATATGAACGACACCGACCCGTCCTACAACAACACAGCAATGAATTACAACATCAATGACGCTTGGTGGTACTACAAATCCTTTGCAGCATTGGTCGAAAGCCACTACCCACAATTTGTGCAAATCGACACGGACTACCTGACCGAACTTAACCGCTACTACCGCGGCCGTGTTGAGGAAATCATTGCCGGGGCTGAAGGCAAGTCAGGCGAGGAATTGACCAACTACCTGACTGCCGAAAATCAAAAGACCGTCGCTCACACTAAGAAAGAGACGGAAAAGGTTTGGGGTCAGATGTTTACCAAGTCAATTGAAATGTCGAAACTGACCTTTAACATGGACGAAAACCTGTAATTTTTTAAACTAAAGGACCTTCTTGGAAGAGAAGGCCCTTTTTTGTATAATTTACTTTGGTGAATAATTCATGGATGAACTAGTCAAAAACGAGCGCTTAGGCGACCTTTACGCATACTACGGCGGTCTGCTCACCAAGCGCCAGCAAGACTACTTTGAAGATTATTATTACGATGACCTGTCCTTAGGTGAGATCGCGGCCAACCACCAAGTCTCCCGCCAGGCGGTCTACGACAACTTGCGCCGCTCAGGGCAAGCGCTGCTGCGCTATGAAAAAATAGTGGGGATGCAGGCGGCCTTTGCCAGCATCAAAG
>JAXGWL010000102.1:0-3592 GCA_040773345.1 Lactobacillus sp.
ATGTGCTATGCCGAATTTTCATCCGCCCTGCCCGCGCACGGCACTTACATCAATATTATTGCGATCCTCATCGTCTTGCTGGTCACTGCCATGCTGTCGCACGGGATGCAGACCTCGACAAGAATCAACAATCTGGCCGTCGTAATAAAAATTGCCATTATTTTGCTGTTTTTAGCGACTGGTGTTTTCTTCATTAAAAAGGCCAACTACCACCCATTTTTGCCCTATCACATGACCGGTGTCTTCCGTGGTGCCACCACCGTCTTTTTCGCCTACCTAGGTTTTGAAGCCGTATCAAGTTCGGCGGCCGAAGTGAAAAATCCTAAACGCAACATGCCACTTGGCATCATCGGCACCTTAATCATCGCCACGGCCCTCTACATGGGCGTGTCCGTCGTTTTGACGGGGATGGCTTCCTATAAAAAGCTCGACGTCGTAAACCCCGTCTCTTTCGCGCTACAGCTGGTTCACCAGAACTGGTTGGCCGGTCTGATCTCGGTCGGAGCTTTGATCGGGATGTTCACGATGATGGTGACCATGACTTATTCCAGCTCGCGGCTGGTTTATTCGATTGGCCGGGATGGCCTGCTGCCTGCTTATTTGAGCAAGCTAGATCAAAATAAGACACCTCAGCACGCGGTATGGACGGTCGGCGTGATTATTGCACTACTAGGTGGCTTTGTCTCGCTTGACCAGCTGACCAATTTGGTCAACATCGGTACCCTACTCGCCTTCACCTTCGTGTCTTTTGGCATTATTCCCTTGCGGAAAAGGAAGGACATTGGCAACCGCGGCGGCTTCAAGGTGCCGTTTTACCCGGTCTTGCCCATCATTTCAGGTTTGGCCTGTCTGGAAATGATGTGTCTTTTGTCAAAAGAGACCTATATCGGCGCCGGCATTTGGTTTGCGCTAGGCTTAATCTTGTACTTCAGTTAGGGCTACCGACACAGTAAATTGAATAAACAAAGATAAACAAAAAAGCCCCGCTTACGCGGGGCTTTTTACGTCCAATAACCAGAGAAGTTATTTACTTAGTTCTTGCGTTTTTCCTTGAAACCAAACAGGGAAAGCAGACTTGCCAGGCCAACTAAGATTGCTGCAAAAGCGGAACGGTTTTCGCTCTTAGCGCCAGTTTGAGGCAGCTTAGCGGCAGTGGCAGTTACATTACTGCCTGGCACAGATTTTCCCTGTGTCCTGCGCACCTGCTTTTGTGCTTGTTTTTCTTGTGGCTCTTGTCGCTCCTGTTCACCATGTTCATCTTCATCGATGCCTGGCTTGATCCTGGTGGTTGTCATCAATGTTTGGTTTGTCATCTGTCAGCTTGTCATCCGGCGTGCTAGGGTTATTTTGGCGGTAGATCACGACAACTTCGGAATCATTGTCACTAGGCGTTACTGTCAACGAATCTACCCTACTCTTATCAGCCGTGTAGCCCGCAATGACTGGGCTAGTGACTGCAGCAAAGACGTCATTTGCTGGTGCCCAGGCGCCCCAAGCTGTGGTATTAGTCACTAAGTCCTTTGCACCAGTTCTACTAAACGTTGCATTTTGGACAACATCGTCGTGGGCCTTGCTACCGTCAGCATATTGGTAATGGATCATCCGGCTAACTGTCTTGGTGTCGGCAACAGCTTGGGTGCCATGCCGCAGGTGGACTTCATCAACATGATTGCTGATCTGAGGATCCGTGAGTGGAATGGCTAAACGCAGCGAGGTGAACGGTGGAATTTCTTTGCCAAGCAAACTCATTGCTACAGCTTTAACCTTGGACCAATCAGTTACCACATCAGCCTCAACCCAAGTGCCATCATTAGGATCAAAAGTACTTTGTGCATTATTCAAATCAACGGCACTTAAGCGGTATAGGATTTTTGCTGACTTGGCAACCTCAGCTGCTGAGCTGCCACCACCTAGCACGGTCAATTTAGCTGGACCAACAACTACTGGCGTAAATTCACTACCCTGTTGGGTTCCATTTGCTTTTTCCTGGACGTCAGGAATATTAACGATTTCTACTGCACCGCGCACCTTTTCACTCTCTGCATTAATGAGCGAGCCATAAATATTGAAGTTTTCCGCATTCGGCCGATCGACTGCTTGTTCACCAGCCTTCTTGACACCCCAAGATTGGTTGTCGCTGACCATTGTGGCCGAAGACATGCCCCTACCCTGAGCAATGACCCATTGCTCATTTTTTAGAACGTAAATACCAGCCTTAGTACCCACATACGACGTCTTTTGCGGATTAATGCCTTCTTGCGTAATTAACTGATTGATTAAAGAATCAACCTTTGGGTCATCATCGGACGTGAACGGAGCATAATGTTCAACCTGACTGTTCAAATTATCGGCAACTACTAAAAATGGCGAGTGTTCGGTACCAGTCTGGGCATCAATGGCATTGCCATAAGGAACAGTGATCGTAAAACCCTGACGAACCAGATCATAGTTGGAGAGGTCGGCCTTAATAAAGGCAGCATCCCCAATCTGGACTAAAGAAACTTCCTTAGGGGTTAATGATTGGCCGAAAGCGTCTGTATCAGCGCTTGCCTTGACGCATGTCATCGTGCCAAAGCGAAATTGCCGATGAACCCTGCAAATCTGCTTTAGTCAAGCTAATGCTGCTACCGTCAGACAGAGACAGAACCATACTGTCAGGAGCATTTTTTAACTCGCTGTCGTGATAGGTGACACTATAAACGGAAAGGCCATCAGGAATATTCAAAGTATAATGGATATCCTGCAGGTCTTTATCGCCAACGTTAGAAAGGCCAGCAACTTTATAGCCAGGGCGATAGTATTCACCGCCAAACTGTTGGCCCAGGCTTGACTGTTTGTCTGGCATAAAACCACCAGTATCCGTGATGTAGTGCCCGGCGTTGATATTCTGATAAGTTTTATTTCTTTGATACTGAATCTGCTCCTGAACGTCGTCCGTAGCCCGGACCACGTTAAAGGTCAGGCCTAATTCTTGCGAAGCAAATTGCGCCTGGCCGATGTTCATTGGAATCTCAAAAGACGGGGTGTTGAACTGGACTGCCGCATCAGAGTCAGTAAAGGCAGTTTTAGGTACTTGCACGTGCAACGGGATAGTAGCCGTCCACTCTTTAGTGGCATTGTCTGCATTAACCGCTAGCTGCATGGCATGAACATTAACTGTGAGCATATTGCCATGCGGAGTCAGACTAACTTGGAAGTTGCCGGCATCATTACTGTAAGTGACATTACCTACTCTGTTTTTAGTTACAACTTGACCTTTATCACCGCCCAATGTTAGCCAGTCAGTAATGTTCTGACCTACAGGCCCTTGAATATTAAAACTAAAATCAGGCACGGTAACTGGGCTCGTGCCAAAAAGGTCACTGGTGTTTTGATTAAAGCCGAGTTCTAAAGGCAGCGTTAAATTGAGGTCGCTGCCATTGGCCACTTGGCCATCGCTGATTTCTTGTAAAGTGATATTGCCGCTACCACCATTAAAAAGCGCTGGCAGCTGGTAACTCAGAGGCAGGTCAACGATCTCATTGCCATGGATCACCTTAATGTGACCTGTAATTAAGTCATACGGCCGGTAAAAGCAGCCAGCTCAGTCTTC
>JAXGWL010000103.1:0-3573 GCA_040773345.1 Lactobacillus sp.
CACAACAAATTCACCGAAGCGTTTGCGATTTTCCTGACGTTCAACGTGGTTTGCTTGAGCTTCCTGCTGTTCTCAGGCTTCTTGAGCCAGTTGTGGTTTGGTTGGAAATAATATTTTGGAAAGGATCGATTGATTATGGATACTAAAAAAGAAGTTTTGGCTACTTTAAATGACTTAACTGGTGAAGACCTGAGCGACAAGCTCGACGAGGACATTCACGCAAACGGTCTGTTGGACTCAATGGCTACTGTCCAAATGCTTTTGGACCTGCAAGACAAGTTCGGCATTGCCGTCCCAGTTTCAGAATTCAACCGTTCAGAGTGGAACACACCAAACAAGATCATTAGCAAGGTAGAAAGTCTGCAAAATGAGTAATAAGTCACGTTTGTGGCAAATTTTTGGGCCAGTTATTTGTGCCTTTCTACTGCTGATTGGGGTTTTCCTGTTGCCGTGGGAGCGCACTTTTAGCCCAGGAAACATTTTTCGTGCTGCTATTTCGCAAAACAATAATGTCTTTCGGGGCGAACGCATGAAGCAAACTGCCTTTACTGGCAAGTACGTGCCTTTTTATGGGTCAAGTGAGCTTTCGCGTTTTGACCCACTGCACCCCAGCGTTTTGGCCTATAAGTACCACCGCAGCTATACGCCGTTTCTGCTAGGCGGCCCAGGCAGTCAATCCTTGGCCCAGTTTTTAAACATGCAGGAAACTAAGACGCAGCTGCAAGGCAAGAAGGCCGTCTTTATTGTGTCACCCCAGTGGTTTACACCCCAGGGTCAGATTCCTGAAGCCTTCACCCTGTACTATTCACAGCTGCAGGCTATTGACTGGCTTTTAAGTGCAAAAAACAGCGTCGGCTCGCGTTATGCAGCTAGGCGACTTTTGCAAATGCCATCCAGTACTTCTAGTCGGACAATTAAGCAAGCTCTGATGACCATTGCGTCCGGGCAGCAACTGTCGGCTAGTCAGACTTTGGCTTTGCAGACGCGGCAACGGATGCTTTTAAACGAAGATACTTTCTTTACTATGATCGGGATGAAAAACGGGTCTAGAAAAGTTTATGACAACGCTAAGCTGTTGCCGAACCAGTACAATACGACTGCGTTGCACCAGGTTGCCGACAAGCAAGGTGCTAAAAACACGAGTAGCAATCGCTTCGGCATTGACAACGATTTCTTCCGCCACCGTTTAAATGGCGGTAAGTTAGCCGGGTTAAAGAATAGTCAGACCTCATATAGTTACGAAAAATCGCCGGAGTACGCTGACTTCCAGCTGGTTTTGCAGCAGTTTGCTCAAAACAACCAGCAAGTTTTGTTCATTATTCCGCCGGTCAATGCTAAATGGGCGGCCTACACCGGCCTTTCCCAAGAGCGCTACCAAAAGGCTGTCAACAAGATCAAGCACCAGCTGATCAAACAAGGCTTCTACCACATCGCCGATTTATCACGTGATGGCGGCAAGAAGTACTTCATGCAGGATACTATCCACCTAGGCTGGAACGGCTGGCTGGCTGTTGACCGCTATGTCAAGCCATTTATGGCGCAAAAATTGGTGCCTTCTTACTACCAGCTGAACAACTACTATTTCACTAAAAACTGGTGCAATAAGACAAATGTCAAAGCGGCCAAAGTTGCAAATAAACGGCAGCTGCATGCTGCTGGCATTGAAAATATCTTGCGTCAGCAAGGTTTTGTTGGCTCTACGCTGATTGTTAAAGATGGCAAGGTTGCTCTCAATTACAACCAAGGCTATGCTGATCGCGCCAGCCGGCAGCATAATACCGCCAATACTGCCTTTTTGATCAACTCAGTACAAAAGCTGCCCACTGCTATTTTGTTGGAAAAAGCCGTTGCCGCTGGCAAGATGAGTTGGAATGATAAACTTAGCAAGTACTACCCAACAGTACCGCATGCAAACCAAATTACGCTGCGGCAGATGTCGCAGATGGCTAGTGGCTTAGTCTTAAAACCAGGTGCACACTTGGGGAGTGACAGCTTTACAAGCAACCGACAGGGCATTAAAGACGACATTAAGCACACCGTTTTTGTTAGCAAGTATTATAACCAGCGCCTTTACTCACCGATCAACTATGTGCTTTTAGCGGGGGCTTGGGAAAAAGCCACTGGGCGTTCATATGAAAACGCTATTCGCAGCGATATTATTAATAAGCTGGGTTTGCGCCATACTGCCTTTATTTGGGATAACGCAGCTGCTTTGAAAAGGGCTGAGTTGGCTCAATCTTATGGCTACGTTGATGCTAAGCACAGTAAGCTGACGGCGACTGATCTGAATATGGATGAGCTGCACGGCGAGTTCAGCACGGGCGCGCTAGTCATGTCCAATAAGGATTTGTACAAGCTGCTGCACTCCACTTTTGACGGCAAGCTGCTCAGTGCTAAACAACGTGCGGACATGTTACAAAGCAAGTTGTCTAATAACGAAAGCTATGGCGGCGGTCTTTATGACTATGCCTTTTGGTACGGCAATAATGGCTCAGGCTACAACTGCTCGACCTTTATTCGCGTGTCAAAAGACAATAAGACAACTGTTGTCATGCAGACGAACGTCCCGCTCGGCAATTACTGGCACATGCGCGCAGCTGCTGACAATATTATGAGAATTGCGATGCAAAAATAGCACTAAAAAAAGAGGCTGCTGAAAAGCAGCCTCTTTTTTATGCGTTCTTTTTTAGTTATTGCGTCAAGCCTGAGATGACGGCACCGATGACGACTAAGGTCAGACCAGATAGTGTAAAGATCATTTCCTTGCGCGTCTTGGTTTCGTGCAGGAAGAAAATGGCACCCAGAGTCGAAATGATAACGTTCAGTTGCGCCACAGTGAAGCCGATGGCGACACCGTTGACCTGTTCACTAAACATCAAGGTCAGGTTACCAACGGCATAGAAGAAGCCGGTTAAAAGATTTTGCCAAGTCTTTTTGCCAAAAATATCCTTGTCCTTCTTAATCGCTGCAATAATTAAAATCGAAACCATCATGCCACTGGCCTGTGGTAACAACAAGTCCCAGGAATTAATGTTAAAAATCCGGGGGATTACCGCATAACCAACCCAGAAGATGCTGGAAATAATCAGATCGATAATGCCTTGTTTAATATTATTGCCGGCCTGGCCCTTTTTTTCAGTGTAAGAACTTAAAAAGATGCCGACGATGACCAAGATCATAGCCGTTAGGCCCAGGGCCACAGAGGTGCCCGTTTTCCACTCGTGGAAGTAGAGCCAGCCAAATAGCGAAGTACCCAACACTTGCATGCCAGAAGATAAAGGCATTGCTGTGCTGACGCCAATTTCATCAAAACTTTTGACCTGGTAGTAGCTGCCAATTGGCCACACAGCGCCAGCTGCAAAGCCGCCCCAAATTAAGGTGCTTGTCCAAACCGCTGGTCGCTTAAAGCAGACAATCACAAGAGCCATAAAGAAGGTCATTAAAATTGGCCCCATTACGCGGTTGGTCTGCTTGCCACCAATTTTTTGCATGGAGATAGCTTCTAAGCCCCAGCCAAAGGCCGGAATAACTGCTAATAAGTAATTCATTGCTCGCTCCTTTTAAAACATCACA
>JAXGWL010000104.1:0-3505 GCA_040773345.1 Lactobacillus sp.
ATTCATTTTCTCTTTTTTCAGTCATGAAGTTTTTCCTTCTGCTTGATTAATTGTGCAACGGCCGGCAGATACGGCAGGGGCGGCCGGTAGCCGCTATGAATTTCAATTGCATTGTCTTCGATCATATGCAAAGTCATTGAGGAGCGAGCATTGCTTCGCCAGGCCTTGATCAGGACACTGGCTGGTAGGACAAAGTAACGCTGGAGCGTCACAAATTTAATGACCGTAAAGCAGATGCCTCCTTGTTGCAAACAGGCCGCTAAATGGGCCACTTGATGCTCGTGGAAGTTCTTGAGCGGGAAGCTGCGCTTATTGCGGGTTTCCTTGGCTTCAAAGTCAAGGTAGTAGCCTTGGTAAACGCCGTTATAATCCGTAGTTGAAGCCTGCCTAAAATAGGCTTCCCGGATCACCGCCCGTGACCTGGCTGGGTAATCGACTTTAACGATTTGGACTGGCGTCGGCTTTTTATGCACCACGGCTAGTTCCTGACCCAAGTAGTATTTATTTGTTTCGTTGAGCTCTTGTTCAAGAGTCATGCCACGATCAGAGAAGCTGACCGAGTGCTTGTGGCCGGTTAGCTGTCGCAGTTTGCGCCGCGTCTGCGCATTTTTGATATTTAGATTAAGTGGCTGCACGCCAGTGGGGTATTTGACCATTGTCCTCACTCCTGCTAGCATTATAGCAAAATCGGCGCTGAATGATAGGAGATGAAACCTGTGCAGAGGCTTTGGGTGACTGGTTACCGCAGTTACGAGCTGAATACTTTTGGTGACAAGGATCCTAAAATTGCTGTCGTCAAATTTGCCCTGCAAAATGCTTTTCAGCGCTATCTGGATGATGGCCAGCTTGACTGGGTCTTGACTGGTGGCAATTTGGGCGTTGAACAGTGGGCAGCCCGGACAGCCATTAAAATGAAGCAAATTAGAACCGCGCTCATGGTGCCTTACGCTAATTTCGCGGGGCACTGGAATGAAGCTCACCAAGAACAGTTTGTACAGCTCACCCAGGCCGTCGACTTCTTCGCCGCGACGTCCAATGAACCTTATGCTGGCCCTTGGCAATTTCAAAACTATGAAAAATTTATGCTGGCGCACACTGACCGGGCACTGCTCATTTATGATCCTGAGCACGAGGGCAAGAGCAAATACGAGTACGAATTCCTCAAGCAAAAAAATGCCCAGGGAGGCTACCCGCTTGAGGTCATTGATTTTTACGACCTGCAAGAACAAGCCGAGGAATACCAAGAATTGCAGCAAGAGCGTCACGACCAGGCCTAGTTTGCCAGCAGTCCTTTTTTTGGTAAAATAGGGCGCAAAGGAGAAAGACGATGGCAGAAACAAACCAAGTAAAATTAACCGCTGACGATATTTTAAAAAAGCGGTTTCGTAAAAGTATGAAGGGTTACGACCAAGAAGAAGTTGACAGCTTCTTGGATCAAGTGATCTCAGATTATCAAGCTTATGACAGCATCATTGACAGTTTGCAGGATCAGATTGAACAGCTGCAAAGTTCGCTGAAGGAAGATTACGAAAAGGATTCTGACCAAGAAGAAACCAACCAGCATGAAGAGGTGAAGACTTACGCACCACAGCACGCGCAAGTAGCGCCGAAACAGTCCTTAGATGGCGGTAACCCTGAGACCACCAACTTGGCTATTTTGCAGCGCTTGTCTGCCTTGGAAAGCAAGGTCTTCAATCTTGAACAAAAAATCGACCATCAAGGTGGAACTTACGCTAGCAACTAGTAAGCCAAGCGGAGCTTTGCTATAATGATTCCTTAGAAGTGCAATTTTGAGCAATCGCGGTTGGCCTTGCGCCAGCTGAGGAAAGTCCACGCCCGCACGAGCTGCGATGCCCGTAGTGTTTGTACTCAGCCCAAGAAGCTGGGGGATCGCTATTCGCGATTATGGCGGAAAAAGCGCTAAGTTCTTTGGAATAGGCGTGACTATCCTGAAAAGTGCCACAGTGACGAAGCAGGCAGGGAAACCTGCCTGGTGGAACGAGGTAAACCCTGCAAGTGGGCAACCCAAATTTGGTAGGGGCGCTTTCATCTAAGCAAATGAACTAAAGATGAAGTCAATCTTTGATTGAAGATAGATGGTTGCTGAAGGTTTCTTTTCCCAGAAGAGGCCGGAACAGAACGTGGCTTATAGAAATTGCACGGGGGCTGAGTCGTGAGACTCAGCTTTTTTATTTAAAAAAAGAGAAGAGTAGGAAAAATGAAAAAGTATACTCTGTTTGCAACCATGGGCGCGGGCTTTGAAAGCGTCGTTGCCAAAGAATTGCAGCAGTTGGGCTACCAAACACGTACCGAAAACGGCCGGGTCTTTTTTGAAGGTGACCAGGCTGACATTGTGAAAACAAACTTGTGGCTGCGCGCCGCTGACCGTGTCAAGATTCTTTTAAAAGAGTTTCAGGCGACTGACTTTGATACTTTATATGACGAAGTCCACGCTTTTGACTGGGCGGCTTTATTGCCGGTTGATGCCAAGTTCCCGGTGGCAGGGCGTAGCGTACGCTCAAAACTGCATTCAGAACCCGATGTGCAGTCCATTGTCAAAAAGGCGATCGTTGACAAACTAACCGCACAATACCGCCGGCGCGGCTTTTTACCTGAAACTGGCAACCGCTATCAGCTGGAAATCCGCCTCTATAAAAATAAGGCGCGCTTGTCCTTGGATACTTCCGGTTCTTCGCTGTTCAAGCGGGGCTATCGGATCGAGCACGGCGGCGCGCCTTTAAAAGAAAATTTCGCGGCCGGGTTGCTGGAACTGACGCCTTACGACGGCAGCCACCCCTTGATTGACCCAATGACTGGGTCTGGTACTTTGGCCATTGAGGCGGCCCTCATTGCGAAAAATATCGCACCGGGCACCTGGCGGCAGTTTGCCTTTGACAACTTTGACTGGTTTGACAAAAAGCTGCATGCGCAAGCGCTGGCAGAAGCCAAGGCGGCAGTTAAACAAGAGCACGCACCAATTCGGGCGCGGGACATCGACCAGTCGGTCTTAGGCATCGCTAAACTAAACGCTCACAACGCCGGTGTCTTGCAGGACATTGATTTCAAGCAGCTAGCGGTCAAAGATTTTAAGACAGACTTGGCAAATGGCATTATCATTGCCAACCCGCCATATGGTAAACGCTTGCAGGATAGAGACAGTGCCGAAGAACTCTACCGGCAAATGGGACAAGTTTTCCGGCCACTGACCAGTTTTAGCCAGTACTATTTGGCCTCGGACCCTAACTTTGAAAAGTGCTTTGGCGCTAAGGCAACGAAAAAACGCAAGCTTTTTAACGGCAACCTGCGCATTGATTTTTACCAGTACTGGGCAAATAAACATGACTAGACAAATTTGGCTACTTTCCGATCCGCATCTTTTAGCCGAGAGCTTGCACGATGACGGACCGGCTTTTGAAAATATGCAAGATACGACCAGTGGTAAAAGACTGACCGGGCAAGAAACGGACCTGCACAGCTTTATCGGACTGGTTTGTGAAAAAAAACC
>JAXGWL010000105.1:0-3376 GCA_040773345.1 Lactobacillus sp.
AAGCCAAAGAGCTACTGAAATTTCTATTTCTACATTTCATTCATACTCCTCCCATAAAACTGCCCAGGCAGTTCCTATATCCAAAACTTGTTGGCTTAAACAATTCATAATAATTTAGTCATCAAGTCTTCATAACTAACCTTTAGGATTCTAAGTGGTAGTAAGAATGCTACTTGCAAGAATCCTACCATTCATTTCATTCATAACTCCTCTATATACATACGTGAAAAGTCCGCCTGTTGCCCAGGCGGGCTTTTTTTGCCTATAACAATTACAATGGCTATAGAAGTACAGATAGGAAAAGAGAGGCTAACATGTTTTCACCCATTTTGACCAAACTCATCAGGAAAGAACAGGGGCATTTCCTGGTGCCAGCTGACAAGATTGCCTTCGTCAACGAAGACAATCCCCTTTACCATGCCTTTTTAATTCTCACCAAGGTCAGGTACGCTAAAATCCCCGTCTTAGATGACGACCAGCGTGTCGTCGGCCTGATCAGCTTGGCAATGATCACCAACAAGATGTTGACGCCGGGGGACATTGTTATTGCTCCACTCAGTGCTTTAAAGGTCAAAGATGTCATGCAGACTGCTTTTCCTAAAATCAACCTGGCGCAGGCCAGTTTCGAAGATCAGCTCAATATTTTAATCGACAACAACTTCGTGGTCGCGGTTGATGAAGCAGATGTTTTCCAAGGACTAGTCACCCGTCGCGAGTGGATGAAAACCTTGAATTATCTGGGTCATACGCTAGATGACAATTACCTGCAAAGCTACCTGGCCCAACAAAAGGGCAAAGCATAAAAAGTGTTATACTATGGCCATGTGAATGAAGTGATTAAAAAGGAGGATTATCATGAAACACCAATGGAAGTTTCTTTCAGTAATTGCGATTGGGATCATCGCAGCCATCTTAGAAGTTGCCTTCCACCAGCCTTTGTGGGCCGAAATTGTGATTGATATTGCCGGTGCGCTGCTCGCTTTGAGCATGGTTTGGGAAATGATCCAGACCTTGCGACAGGGCAAGTGGGGCGTTGACCTGCTGGCAATCATTGCCGTCGTTTCAACGATGCTGGTCAGACAATACTGGGCAGCCTTTATGATCTTATTCATGCTGACCGGTGGCGAATCCTTGGAAGATTACGCTGCGTCGCAAGCCGACAAGGAATTGCACTCTTTGCTGGATCACTCGCCACGCATGGCCGCCAAGATGGTCGGTGGTACGATCCAAGAAGTTAAGGTTGAAAGCTTGGCTGTTGGCGACATAGTTTTGATTAAGCCCGGCAGTCAGGTGCCCGTTGACGGTATCATCACCAAGGGCGATTCCAGTTTCGATCAATCGTCCTTAACTGGTGAATCTGTCCCTGTCGAAAGACATGTCGGCGAAAGTCTGATGTCTGGCTCGATCAACGGTGACACGGCCGTTGAGATGAAGGTTACTAAAAAAGCTGCCGATTCGGAATACCAGCGCATCGTCCAGTTGGTTAAAACTTCACAGGCTCAGCCGGCCAAATTCGTTAAAATGGCCGATCGCTATGCTGTGCCCTTCACCATTATTTCCCTGGTAATCGGGATTGCCGCTTGGCTTATTTATGGCCAGGCCCTGAACTTCGTTGAGGTGATGGCGGTTGCTTCCCCATGTCCACTGCTTTTAGCAGCCCCAGTTGCTATTGTTTCAGGCATGAGTTCCATGTCAAAGCACCACATCATTGTTAAGTCTGGTACTAGTCTAGAGAAATTAGACCGGGCCAAGACCTTTGCTTTTGACAAAACCGGTACGCTAACCCGGAACGAATTAATCATCAACAAAATTGTTGTCAAAAGTGACAAATATTCCGAACATGAAATGCAGGTTTTAGCTGCTAGCGCTGAACAGCAGTCAAACCACATCATTGCTTCCTCTTTAGTTAGAAACACGAAAAAAGAAGACCTGCTGCCCGCTACTGACTTGTCAGAAACAACCGGCGTCGGTGTTTCCGCAACTGTCAACGGCAAGGCCGTGAAAGTCGGCAAATTGTCTTTTGTCGCACCAGAACACGAAAAAATCGACGCTGGTGCCACTGCCATTTACATTGCCATCGACGGTGAATTTGCTGGCTACATCACCTTTAAGGACAAGCTGCGGCCAGAAACTAAGAAAACGTTAGCCACCCTGCACAGACAAGGCGTCAAGCACGTCATGATGCTGACGGGTGACCACCAAGACGTTGCCGATGCTATCGGCAAGGCTGCTGGCGTGGATGACATTCGCCATGACCTGTTGCCAGCCCAAAAGATCGCAGCCATCCGCGAAGTGCCGGCTGATCGCCGGCCAGTCGTCATGGTTGGTGACGGTGTTAACGACGCACCGAGTCTAACCGCCGCTGATGTCGGCATTGCCATGGGGGCCGCCGGCGTCACCGCAGCTAGTGAAAGTGCCGATGCAGTCATCATGGTCAACGATCTGTCTAAGGTCAACGACGCGGTCGCTATTTCTAAGCACACTATGAAAGTTGCCAATGTCGACGTCCTGACTGCCATCTCCGTGGTCATCATCATCGAACTGATTGCCTCGACGGGTGTTATCCCAGTCCTGTTTGGTGCCATCCTGCAGGAAGTCGTCGATGTAATCACGATTTTACTGGCGTTGCTGGCTAAGACTGAACCAAAGAATCCTAAACAGACCGGCGTGCAAGCTTAAATTTGTAATCTAAAAGGCCTTTGAGGTTTGTATCCTCAGGGCTTTTTTGTTTAAATAAAATTACTATGAAAATGATTGGCGACTTAATTTTAATTTTACTGACCACTACTTTTTTGGCCCAAATCTTTATCCGCCTCAACCTGCCGGGCGTCATTGGTGAACTGCTTTCTGGCGTCATTTTAGGGCCAGCACTTTTAAACATCATCCATCCCAGTGCCGTCATTGGTATTTTTTCCAACCTCGGCGTCATTCTTTTGATGTTTATCGCCGGGCTAGAAAGCGACTTGGACCTTTTAAAAAAATATTTTAAGATCAGCGTCACCGTGGCCACTATTGGCGTCATCTTGCCAGTGGTCTTTATTGGTGCGGCCTGCTTCTTTTTTGGCATGAAAATTTGGGAAGCCATCTTTATTGGTATCGTCTTCGCCGCTACCTCAGTTTCGATCTCTGTTGAAGTGCTGCGCGACAACGATCAGCTCCAGACGCGAGCTGGCATCGCCATTCTGGGTGCGGCCGTCGTCGACGATATCTTAGCCGTCATCGTGCTCAGTCTCTTTACAACCTTCAGTCATGAAGGCGGTCAAGAGGGCTTGACTAGCAGCTTTGGCCTAAACTTGTTGATCGAAGCCGCCTACTTTGTCGGCGTCTGGCTAATTTATAAGTTTGTTGCGCCGTACTTTATCAAATTTGCCAAAAA
>JAXGWL010000106.1:0-3357 GCA_040773345.1 Lactobacillus sp.
GTTCATATTGGTACTTAGAAGTATTCAAGGCTTGCCGAACTAGACTGCTCATTAACAGCTTGGTCCGCTTGGTAATTTCGGCAGCTGTTTTTTCGTTTTCCTTGGTCAAGAAGTCAGTCAGCTCAGCACCACTTTTACCCTTTGCAGCAGCGTCAACTGCATCGACACGACCGACCGCATAGCTTTGACACTCGTCGCGGAAGTTGTTGACCTCGTAAATAAACTGGTGGTAGCGAGGTTCAACTAAGACCTGCAGGGTCTTATATAGCCAATAGGCACTAGTGTCAGGAGTGACCACATGATCAGCCAGCTTGTAGTTAGCTGGGGTGTCATTCATGTTCGTGTAGAACGGCACGTATGGACTGTAAGCGTAAAAGCCCATGTTGATCCATTGAATGGCTGCGTATTCAGCCGGTACGTTGGACCGGATCTGCAAAATGCTGCTTTCTTGGTTGCGGTCTAGGGCAATTGAACGAAACTTCTTTTGGTCTTGGGCATCCCCAGAAGCAAAAGTAGCCATTGGGTCATAAGGCGTCCCATTGTAATGGCTAGTCAAAAAGCGCTGCACGTCTTCAATCCCAATCTTCTTGTCGGAATATTGGATAAACGGAATATTCTGACTAGTCGGGTCTTGCTGCAGATCTGGTGAAAACAGTTTTTGGCCATACCAAGAACGGGGCGTGTTGTAGTAAGCATCCGCTTCATCTTGCGTGCCAAAAATATTTCGGAAGTTAAAGCCCTCGTCACCAGTTGGATTCAAAGAATGCTTTTGGACAAAGTCCTGAATCGTGGGGGCAAACATGAAGTTGTCCGGATCGTCAAAGCTGACTTCCTGGATGCACATGATGTTTGGGGCAATTGCGTAAGCGTCATCTGGAATGCGTTGGGCAACCCATTGGTGGCCAGCGCCGGTCTCCAAGTACCAGACCTCGTCTTTGTCGCTAAAGGCAATCCCGTTGCTTTCACCCGTGCCGTACTTTTCAATTAATTGACCTAAGCGGCGGACGCCTTCCCGGGCATTTTTGACAAAGGGCAAGACCAGGTAAACCATGGAGTCCTCGTTGACGCCGTCTTTGACGAGCGGATCATGGCCTAAACACCGGGCATTAGTTGCTTCGGTTTCGGTAGCACTCATCGCCACGTTGTATTCGTTGATGCCCTGCTCGTCCCAGCGGCCTTCGCTATCGTCGGCAGTTGGCACGGCCGACCAAGCGCAGCCATGGCCCTGCAAGTGCAGGTGCAAACCGTTGTATTTGGAAACGTAGTCTTCGTCATAGTCTTTGGCTTCGTGGTGAACGTAGACTTTTTCGTTGATGCCACCATAGCCGTCTTCGTCACGAGCAATGATCGTTGAACCATCTAAGCTGGCATTTTTGCCAACCAGCATGGCCGTACAGTTATCTCTTTTTTTCATAAAAATACCTTCCTAGTGGGCAACCTGCATGGCAGCATCATAACTGGCGCTGCCGTCTGCATAATTAAAGACATAGTCAGGCTGCACGTTGAATATATATACGTTAAAGTCAAGACTACCATCAGTAGCTACTGCCTGCAAATTTATTCCCCGTGCCATTAATTCTTGGCCGCGAAAGATCGGCGTGGCCTGGTAGATAACGTGGCAGCCGCGCCGTAAGGCCGACCGCACCTGACTTTCAAAGATCGTCTGCACCCGCTGATTGGCATAAGCTGTCTGCGTGAACAAATTCTTCGGATTATTTTGATCGCCCGAGCGGTTGGCCGGGTTGTAGGCGCCGTCTTGGTCAATGCCGGCTGAGACCGAATAAGCAATCAGGTGGCCGCGGTTATAGATCTCGCGTCCTCGGTGGTTGCCATGCCAGCCGGTCGGTTCGATAAACTGGCGCACTCGCAGCGAGTCGTTGGCTACGTTGTGCTGTTCCAAAAAGGCCGTGTTGGAATGCGAAGTTCGGTTCAAGGCATCCAGGTCAGCATAGATGACTTTATTGGTCTGCCAAGCAGTGGGGCGCAAAGTCGACTTGTCACCGTTGACATCAATGTAAACGGGACTGCCACTGCGATAGTTCAGGTTCGCCAGCTGCTGGTAAGTTGCTGGGGCCAACCCACCATAACTGTTTTCGGCAGCGGGAGCTTGGGGCGTTTGCTTTTCTGTTTGTTTTGGCTTAATCTTTTTGTTCTTTTGACCAGTAGTCTGCTCAGTGCGAGCTTCCTGGTTAGAAGTGTCATGACTGCTCTGACTGCCACCGCCACTGAAGCGGCCCAGCAGTCCTAAAATCACTAAGATGATGACGAAACAGCCAACCAGACTGCTGTTATTTTGCTTCCTTCTTTTTGCCATACTTGGGTCTCCCGACTTGTTATAATGCACTTAGAAATTGCTTTAGCTAGAAAGGAAAAGCCTATGAATAATTTAGCACTAAATGATGACGCAGCGATCCCTGCTTTGGGTTTTGGCACCTATACCTTGAAGGGCAAGAGAGCTGTGCCGATTATTGCCCAGGCAATCAACTTGGGCTATCGCCTGCTCGACACCGCCGGCCAGTACGAAAATGAGGCAACGGTCGGTGCTGCCATTAGAAATAGTGGCCTGGCCAGAAGCCAAGTATTCGTGTCATCTAAGCTGCCGGGGCGGCACCATCATTACGAAGAAGCCCGCCAGCAAATCGAAGAATCCTTAATGGCCATGGGGCTCGACTACTTCGATCTCTACTTAATTCACTGGCCGAAACCTAAACAAGATCTGTATGTCGAAGCCTGGCAGGCCTTAATCGATGCTAAAAAGGCTGGGTTGATTCGCTCCATTGGGGTCTCCAACTTTGAGCCAGAACATATTGACCGCCTGATCAAAGAAACCGGCGTCACCCCAGCTGTCAACCAGGTTGAATTGCATCCCTACTGGTCCAGCCAAAAGGTCAGAGCTTATGATCAGCAGCATCACATTGTCACCGAAGCTTGGAGTCCACTTTTACGCGGGCGCAACGTGTTCCAAGAACCACTAATTCGCAAACTGGCCGCAAAATACGGCAAGCAGCCGGCACAGATTATCCTGCGTTGGGAAACCCAATTAGGCGTTGTCACGATTCCGAAAGCTTCTTCTTACGTTCACCAAAAGAGCAATCTCGAAATCTTCGATTTTAAGCTCACTGACGACGAAGTTCAGGCCATTACGGCCCTCGACAAACCTGATGGACGCCGACAAGACCGCGATCCAAACAAGCACGAGGAATTCTAATTAAAGAATTGATAGAGATCAGCAGCTGTCAGCTGCTGTTTTTCTTTTGCTTTAAAATCACCAGCAACCTGGCCGTCTTTTAGGACCAGCAGGCGGTTGCCGTATTGCAAAGCATCCGTTAAACGGTGGGTGATCATCAGAGCGGTTAA
>JAXGWL010000107.1:0-3316 GCA_040773345.1 Lactobacillus sp.
AAGACGCGCTCGAACATCATCATTGATACCTCAAAGTTGACGCCCAAAGAATTGAAGAAAAGGCTGGTTGGCGAATTCAACGATTCCTCCAATAAAATGTTTCGGATTGAAGTGATGAGCTTCGGCTTTAAATACGGGATGCCAATTGACGCTGATATTGTGATGGACGTACGTTTTTTACCCAATCCGTTCTACATTCCAAGTCTGAAGCCTTTTACCGGCCTCGACCGTAAGGTTTTTGACTACGTCATGTCTAAGCCAGAGACCAAGCTCTTTTACCAAAAGTTTTTATCGATGCTGAAAACGGCGATTCCAGGTTATGTGGCAGAAGGCAAGGAAAAATTGACAATTGCCATTGGCTGTACCGGTGGTCAACACCGCAGTGTTTCCATTGCCCAACAGCTGGCCCGTGACCTGGCCAAAAAGTATCCTGTGGATATCGAACACCGGGAGATTAGCCGCTATATTAGGAAGTAGGTGACGCCGCTTGACGCAAGAAACTAAAATTGTCAGGGTCATTAAGAGGCGTCAACCCAGGGTCGTAGTCATCGGAGGTGGCACCGGCTTGCCTGTGATCTTGCAGGCTTTGAAAAATAAAGCAGAGATCACGGCTATCGTCACTGTGGCAGATAACGGTGGCTCTTCCGGCGCTTTACGCAACTATATCAATGTAGTGCCTCCTGGTGATATTCGTAATGTCTTAGTTGCCTTATCCGATTTGCCGGCGGAAGCCAAGGGGATCTTTCAATACCGCTTTAAATCCAAAGATGCTTTTTTTGCCGGTCATGCAATTGGCAATTTGATCATTGCGGCCTTAAATGAGATGAAAGGTGATATTTTTAGCGCAGTGCAAGATTTAAGCCAGATGATGAAGATTGATGGCCACGTTTTTCCGGCCTCAAACGAACCGCTGACTTTAAATGCCCAATTTGTCGATGGCAGCATTGTCCGGGGTGAAAGCGAGATTTCGGCGCAGGACAAAAGAATTAAGCGCGTCTGGGTCACGGACAGTGATTCAACGGCAACGCCCCAGGCGGTACTCCCGGTTTTAGCAGCGATCATGCAGGCTGACGCCGTGGTGCTAGGGCCAGGTAGCCTGTTTACGTCGATTTTGCCCAATCTGATGATTCACAATCTAGGCGATGCGGTGCGGCAAACGCAGGCCGAGGTTATTTATATCTGCAATATCATGACGCAGGCAGGCGAGACTGACCATTTTTCCGATGCTGACCACGTCCGCGTGATCAACAGCCATCTGGGCGGTCACTACATTGACACGGTGCTGGTCAACGGGCAGCCAATCGATATGCGTCAATTAGATAAGACCAAAGGCGACCGCTATTTGGAGCCTGTTCGCCATGATTTTGCGGGTCTGCGTGCACAGGACTGCCGTGTCATTACCGCCGACCTGCTTTTGCAAAAAAACGGCTTAGCCTTCCACGACGGGCAAAAAGTGGCGCGTGAAATCTTAAAGCGGGCGTTTGCGGCTTATTGCAGAAGAGAGCAGGTGTAAGATGACAAGTTATGCTGCTGAAGTTAAAAAAGAACTGACTGCACTCAAGGTGCACCCAGAGCACGCTAAAGCAGAACTGTCTGCTTTTTTAAGGATGAACGGCGTCTTAAACTTGCACGATGGTCAACTCAGTTTGGACATCACGACTGAAAATCCGGCGATTGCCCGGCGCGTGTTTTCGTTGATTAAGCTGGCTTATGGGGTCGAACCTTTGCTCATTGTGTCTAAAAAAATGAAGCTCAAAAAGAACCTGCAGTTTTTGGTGCGCTTAAACCAAGAGGTCCGGCCAATTCTAAAAGATTTGGCCATTCTGTCGCCACAGGCAGGAATTATCACCGCAGTGCCGCAGAAGATCAAGCGCTCACGCCAGCGGGCAATGTCATATCTGCGGGGTGCCTTTTTAGCCGGAGGCAGCGTCAATAATCCGGAAACTAGTCGCTACCACCTTGAGATTTATGCCCTCTACTACGACCAGGCCCAAGGTTTAGCTCAACTGATGCAAAAATTTTTTGACTTAAACCCCAAGCTCACACCACGCCGCAGCGGCTACATTGTCTATTTGAAAGAGGCTGAAAAAATTGGCGACTTTTTGCACATTATTGGTGCCGTCAAAGCAATGTTAGCCTTTGAGGATTTAAGAATCATGCGCGACATGCGCAACTCGGTGAATCGCTTGGTCAACTGTGATACTGCCAACTTAAAAAAGACCGCGACAGCGGCCGCACGCCAAATTAGGGATATTCAGGTTATTGAAGAAAAGATGGGCCTGAGTAATTTGCCAGAAAAACTGCAGGTCTTGGCGCGCTTTCGGCTGGCGAACCAGGAGCTATCTTTAAAAGAGGTAGCTGAGCAGGTGCCTGACGGGCCAATTTCCAAGTCAGGCATTAACCACCGTTTTCAAAAGCTGCACCAGTTAGCAGCCGATTTAGACAAATAAAAAAGGCACTTCCAAGTGGAAGTGCTTTTTTGGTTGGCCGCAAGATTACTTGTTCTTGTTGACCATAATCTTGTCAATCAAACCGTAGTCTTTAGCCTCTTGCGCCGTCATGTAGTTATCACGTTCAGTATCAGCTTGGATTTTTTCCAGTGGTTGACCGGTCGTTTCGTGCAGGACGTCGTTGATCATCTTTCTGGTTTTGACAATTTCCTTGGCAGCGATTTCAATCTCAGTCGCCTGACCTTGTGCACCACCCAATGGCTGGTGGATGAGGACAGTGGCGTGTGGCAGAGCAAAACGCTTGCCTTTGGCGCCGCTGGCTAAAATGATGGAAGCCATGGAAGCTGCCATACCGGTGGCAATGGTTGAGACGTCGGACTTGATGAAGTTCATGGTGTCAACAATAGCCATGCCAGAAGTGATCACACCGCCAGGTGAGTTGATGTATAAGGAAATGTCTTTCGTGTTGTCTTGTGCATCTAGGAAGAGCAGTTGGGCAATGATTGAGTTAGCCATTTGGTCGTTGACTTCACCGCTCAACATAATAATCCGGTCTTTTAACAGACGGGAATAAATGTCGTAAGCGCGCTCGCCACGGGCCGACTGCTCGATAACAGTAGGTACAAGCATATTATTTACCTCCATGTCTAAAATTAGCACTCTTTGAAGCACAGTGCTAATTAAAACATATCTCTGAGTTGGGGTCAACAAACAAAGCCTTGGCAAGCTGCCAAGGCTGTCAGTGCGCCCCCTGGGAGTCGAACCCAGATCTCAAGAACCGGAATCTTACGTGCGATCCATTACACTAAGGGCACATACAGCAGTTATTATAGCAAAAATTGGGCGGCAAGCAAGAGTTAAAAATC
>JAXGWL010000108.1:0-3309 GCA_040773345.1 Lactobacillus sp.
ACCCAGGTGCCCCCAAATATCAATGTTGGGCATAAAGAGGTCGATGGCAATATTGATCGCTGCCAGGGCAAAAGACTGCTGCCCCAGCTGGCGCAGCGCCGGTTGGTCCCGGTTTAAAACACCTAAGGCCGCCATGGCGCCAAACAGACCAAACAGGGCCGTCGAAGCACCACCGGCCACAGCGTTGTCAGCACCCCAGGCAAACGAGGCCAGGTTGCCGCCGATGCCCGCTAAAAGGTAGACCAAGGCAAAGCGCCAGTGACCGAGGATCCGCTCCAGGTAGTTACCCATGTAGTAAATCATGACGGCGTTGGTGGCCAGGTGCAGGATGCCCATGTGCAAAAACTGGGCGGTAAACAGCCGCCACCACTGCTCACGCACGGCAACCAGCGGGTTGGCCATGGCACCAAAACGCAGCAGGTTGGTGTAGCTAAAGCCCCCCGTCAAGCACTGAGCCACAAAGACCGCGACCAAGACGGCCAGCAGCCAGTAAGTCACAAAGGTTTCCGACCGCCAGCGAAAGCGATTCAAAAAATTGGTCATATCTTTTTAGTTCTTCTAATACAAAAAAACAACAGGAGCTTGCCTGTTGCCTTTAATTACTTAGTTTCACGGTGAAGCGTTACCTTCTTGTCAACTGGGCAATACTTCTTAAGAGCTAAACGTTCTGGGTGCTTGCGCTTGTTTTTCTTAGTCAAGTAAGATCTGTCACCGCATTCGGTGCATTCCAGAAGAATGTTTTCTGCCATAATTTTCCACCACCTAGTAATAAGATTTGACCCGACCATAATACCATTTTTGCCTTAAAATGGCTAGCCTTTCTCTTATTTGTACAGGCGGAAGTAATCTTGCACGATCGCCTGCCCCATCTGCTGGACGTAGGTCCCTTCACCATCAGGGTCTAAGCCCGGGAAGATGATGGCAAAGGCGAGCTTGGGGTTGTTTGACGGCGCATAGCCGACAAAGGACGCGTTGATCAGCTGCGGCGGGTTCTTGCGGTTCGGGTGCTTAGGGTCATAGTAGAAGGTTTCGGCCGTCCCGGTCTTGCCGGAAACGGACGGCTTCACGTTTTTCAATTCGTGGGCCGTCCCCCAAGCGTTGGTGCCGTGCACTACGCGCCACATCCCTTGGCGGATCACGTCTAATTGATCTTGCCGCCAAGGAATCCGCATCTGCACCTGCGGCTGGGTATTGTAGCAGATCGCTGTCTGCTTGCCAGTGTTGTCGGTGTGGCCGATGGCCTGCGCCAGGTAAGGCCGCATGCGGTAGCCGCCGTTGGCAATGGTCGAAATGTACTGGGCCATCTGAATCAAGGTGTAGGCGTCGTAGTTGCCGTAGGACAAGTCCAAAACAGACCCGCTCTTAAACTTGCCATTTTCGTAGTTGGAACCTTGAATGCCGGCAACCTCTCCTGGCAAGTCGACGCCGGTCTTTTGACCTAAGCCAAACATGGCAAAATTACGGCGCAGGATGTCAAAAGAGTCGTGGTTCATGTGGATGTATTCGTGCGGAATATACTGGGCGTGGGTCCAGCGCAAGGCCAGGTGCATCATGTAGATGTTGGATGAAACTTCTAGCGCACTTTGGGCATCCAAGGCGCCGAAGGTGCCCACGGGGTAAACCGACTTTTTAATCGGGGAGTTTGGCAGGTAGATTGCCGTGTCCGGCAACGTGCTGCTAGTCGGCGTGATGACGTTGTTCATCAGACCGCCGGCCACCGTAGCACCCTTGACCGCCGAGCCCATAACAAAGGAACGGTCGACGACGCCCAGGGCATCGTCGGTATCCTTGTTAGTGCTTGGATCGTGGTTGATCCCGGCCATGGCCAAAATCGCCCCCGTCTTGGGGTTCATGACGACGGCGTAGGCACCGTCGGAATATGCGGCCGCGCCGGCTCCTTCTGCCGCGCTGTAGATGCGCCGCAAAGAACGCTGCACCTCTTGCTGGTATTTGGCGTTCAAGGTCAAAAACAGGCTGGCCCCGGTTTTGCCCGGATAGATGTTCTTAGTCTGTTGCACCTTGTTGCTCTTGACGCTGACGCGTGAACGGGCCTTGGAACCCCGCAAAATTGGTTCATACTCTTGTTCCAGGTAAGACGTCCCGACCCGGTCGTTACGTGAATAACCGTTGGTCAAATAATAGGTCAGCTGGTCGGAAGGCAGGCCGGACTTTTCGGTCGACACCGAGCCGATAATCGACTTAATGGAGCTGCCGTTGGGGTAAGAACGACTCCAGTCGGTACCAATGCCGACGCCTGGCAGTTCAGACAGGTGCTCGCCCACCGTAGCAATTTCACCGACCGTCAAGTCCTTGTTTTTCAAATAAATTGTTGACAAGGTGTAGGCCCCGGACATTTTGTTAAACAGCAAGGCCGCGGTGCGCTCACGTTTACTAAAGTGCAGGTGCTCTTTGGCCGCTTGCGCCAGGGTGTTGTCGTAGACCACGCTCGTGTCTAAAGCGTCGCCCCGCGCGTCATAACGCTTATTGTATGGCAGCTTGGCCACGATCCGCTTGTTGTTGCTGCTATCGGCCAGGTAATAGTCGAGCAGCTGGCGCTGGGTCGGCTTTTCGTCGGGCAGCGTGATGAGCCGGGCCAGCCGGTTGGCCACGTGCAAGATGTCGCTACTCGTCGTGCTGGTCGAACGCGTATAGGTAATAGCGTTATTGGCCTGGTTGCCGACGAGGACGCGGCCCTGGCTGTCGTACATAACGCCCCGGGGCACGTTGGTCGAAACGGTGCGCTGGTCGGTTTTTTGAACCTCGCTTTCAAAACGCTTGCCATAGATCAGCTGCAGATAGACCAGCTGGCCAATGAGCATGGCAAACAAAATGCCAATCACCCACATGATGATCTGCATGCGCAGTGGCGTTTCCGACTTCTGGTTTTTGCCTTGACTTTTCTTTTGTCTAAATAATTGCAAAGCTGTCCCCTCACTAAACTAGCAATATTTTAGCAAAAAAGGCGCAGAGCGTCAGGCCCCGCGCCTTTTCTTTAACAAAATAAAACTAGTCTTCGACAGAAACTTTGTTGATTTCAACGTCAAACTGGCCGCCTGGCGTCGAAATCGTGACTTTGTCGCCGGTCTTTTTGCCCAGCAAGGCCTTGGCAATTGGTGAATTGTTGGAAATCTTGCCGTTTAAAGGATCGGATTCGTCAGAACCCACGATGGTATAGGTCTCGGGATCACTCGTGCCCACTTCGGTATAAGTGACGGTTTTGCCGATGGAGACCTCGTTAGGATCCACGCTGTCGGCGTCAATGACGTCGGCGTACTTCAGCATTTCTTCCACTTGCTGGATCCGTGATTC
>JAXGWL010000109.1:0-3301 GCA_040773345.1 Lactobacillus sp.
AAAGATTTCCGTCAATTATTCAGTCGTCATCGCCTCACTGGTCTTAGTTTTGACGATGGCCTGGGCCGCGGAAGTTGTCGGTTTAAGTGCCGTTGTCGGCGCCTTCTTTGGCGGGCTCGCTGTCCGTCAGACCTCAGAATACAAAAAAGTCAAGTCGTCAGTCAGCGCGATCGGCTATTCCTTCTTTATCCCAGTCTTTTTTGCTGATATCGGCTTAGCGATGACTTTTAATGACTTTGGTCACAACCTGCTTTTCATCCTGGTTTTGACCTTGCTAGCTTTAGTTTCCAAGTTCTGGAGCGGACAATGGAGCAGCCTCGCTTTTGGCTTTACAAAAAAAGAGGCCAACATCGTCGGCGCAGGGATGATTTCGCGTGGCGAAGTGGCCTTAATTGTGGCTCAAATCGGCATTGCCCACCATCTGTTCCCAGACAGCATCTATTCGAGCCTAATTATCGTCATTATCGTGACAACATTGCTGTCACCACTGATCTTAAGTCATTTCATCAAACGCTCAGAGCAGGGATAGCAGGTTGTTTAAAATGTGCACGGTCATCGAGTAGCGCAAGTCGCGTGTTTGCAAGTAAACCCAGGCGAGGATAGCCCCCATGACCCAGTAAATAAGCAAAAATTTCGACAGGCGTGGTTCGTGCGCCAAGCCAAACAACAAGCCGGAGCAAATGATGCCTAACCATTTGTTGCGGCTATTTTCTTTGGTAAAAAAGGTGTTGAAGAAGATGCCTCGGAAGATCAGCTCTTCAAAGACTGGGCCAATTAAAGCCACGATGATCTTGAAGGCGTTGGTTTGGGCCAAAATCTTATTCAATTCAGCCTGGTTATTGGAGGTGCCACCCAAAAGGCGGGCAAAAGCCACTTGGGCAACCCAAATCAGGAAAAAGCCAGCTAGAGCAATGTAGAGGTTACGGGCTTTAAAGTGCGGTTTGCTGTTAAAAAACCAATCGTTGCTGCGCTTGAGCTCGTGCCGATAGAAAAAGTCAATGACGGCAAAGACCAAGACGGTAATTAGGGCCAGCACAACTGTTTCTACTATCTTATTGCTGCCCAAGATACTTGGTCGCATATAGAAAGCTTCAACAAAGCCATAGAGCAGAAAGGCCAGGCAACCTTCCAGAATGTTTTCGAAGTAATAACGAATCTTCATTGCAATCTCCAAATAAGCTCAATGTTCAAAAAAGATAGTTATATTATAATTTAATTAGGTTCGATTGCCTAAAAGGAACATTCAAAATGAACATTTTGGCGCACGGCCCTGAGCCAATTTATCTGATTGGTGGGGCGGCTGCTATCTTAACAGCGCTCTTTTTAATAGCGTGGCTCAGCGAACCACGGCGCTTATACAACGGGGTTCTGTTTACCTTGGCCTTAGGCGGACTAGTTGCTCTTTTGACGCTCATCACTTTCTCCAGCCATTGGCAGCCACTGCTAACTGTCTATGGTATTTTGGCTCTGTTGATCATAGCCTTCATCTTAGCCATTGTCCTGTTTGGTTGGTTGCTCTTATTGATCAACGCCTACTTTATCTTAAAATACGAAGGCTTTTCTCTTGCCAACATGCTGACCCTGTTTGCGGGATTGGCGTTATTGGCTTTAGGCATCATTGCCGTGCTAGGACCAGGCCGCTGGCTGCCTCATTGGGCACAGCCGGTGTTAGAGATTGCGCCTCTTCTTTTTCTATACGTGGGCTTGGCCATGTACAACTTTTTGATCAACTCACTGCTTTACCAATTCGTACCCCGCAGCTACAGGCAAGACTACTTGATTGTTTTAGGAGCCGGTTTATTGCAGGGACATAGAATTTCCCGTCTGTTGGCCGCAAGAATTGACCGCGCCATTGCCTTTTACCACAAGCAAAAGGAGAAGGGGCGCAAAGCACCCAAATTAATTATGTCCGGCGGGCAAGGCCCTGATGAAGATTTATCGGAAGCGCAAGCGATGGCCAATTATGCAATAATTCATGGTATTCCCCGGGAAATGATTCTCTTGGAAGATAAATCGCGCAATACTCAGCAAAACATGCTGTTTTCCAAGCAACTAGCGATTGATGACTACGGAAGCGACCATTTCCGGGCCAAATTTTTTACTAATAATTACCACTTGCTGCGGGCCGGCATCTACGCGAGGCAGGCTGGCCTAGCCGCAAATGGCGTCGGAGCCCATACGCGCTTTTATTACCTGCTTAACGCAATGATTCGTGAATTTGGCGCGCTAGTAGTTATGAATAGAAAAAGACATTTAGCAATCATTGGCTTGATTATTATTGTTTGCGTTGCCGGCGCTATTATTACCGGCATTTAGGAGGCTCCTATGCTGCAGCTCAAAAACATCACCAAAACCTACCAGCACGAAGGTGGCGCTAGTACAGCCGCCTTGCGTGGTATTTCTCTATCATTCCGGCCACGTGAGTTTGTCGCCATTTTAGGCCCATCTGGCTCGGGCAAGACTACGCTGTTAAACGTGATTGGAGGCCTCGACCACTACGACTCAGGCGACTTAATTATCAGCGGCCAGTCAACCAAAAACTTTAAGGAGACCGACTGGGATGCTTATCGCAACAACTCTGTGGGCTTTGTTTTCCAAAGCTACAACTTGATCAGTCACCTGTCGATTTTAGCCAACGTCGAATTGGGCATGACCTTGTCTGGTGTCGCCAAGGATGAAAAAAGACAAAAGGCCATCCAGGCCTTAAAAGATGTCGGCTTAGGTGACCAAATCGGCAAAAATCCGAATCAACTGTCCGGTGGTCAAATGCAGCGGGTCTCAATTGCCCGCGCCTTGGCCGATGACCCTGATATTTTGCTCTGTGATGAACCAACCGGCGCCTTAGACTCAAAGACGAGCGTCCAAATCATGGATTTGATTAAGGACATCAGCAAAAAGCGGTTGGTCATCATGGTCACCCACAATGCTGAATTGGCCCAAGAGTACGCGACGAGGATCATCCACTTTAAAGATGGCGAAGTGACCAGCGACTCAAATCCCTACGCTGAATCTGAACGCGAAAGTTCTTTTCAATTAAAAAGAACCAAGATGTCCTATTGGAATGCAGTCAAGCTCAGTTTTACCAACTTGCTGACTAAAAAAGGGCAGACCATTTTGACGGCACTAGCTTCCAGTATTGGCATCATCAGTATTGCCGTCGTCCTTTCCTTATCTAATGGTCTGCAAAGACAAATTGATCAAACTATGTCTAAAACGCTGGCCCAGTACCCAATTTCCATCGCACAGACTTCGACCAACGTTGCTGAGCTTCAAAAGGCCCAGGAGAGCAACAAAAGCGTTA
>JAXGWL010000110.1:0-3298 GCA_040773345.1 Lactobacillus sp.
AGAAAAGTAGCTGGCGTCAAAAAAGTAGTTATAGCCGAGATTTTTGTAAACTTCGTTTCTGTTCCAAAAAGTACCGACGTTGCCGTGGAAAACGGCGGAAGTGTAGCCACGTTGACGCAGAATTTGGGGGGCTGCCTGAAAGGTATTTTCTGAGCCCAGCGAGGTGAATAATGAGCCATCGGACACGCCAAAGGTGCCTGTTTCCAACATGTTTTCAGCGTCACTGGTTCGCCCCAAACCGACCTGATGGTAGAAATTGTCAAAGCTCAGCGTATTTTTGTTTTTACAGAGTGAATTTAAAAAGGGCGTCACTTCTTGGCCGTTGACCTTCATGTTGATCAAGAACTGCTGGAAGCTTTCTAAGTGGATGACAATGATATTTTTGCCGCGCGCTTGCCCAAAGTAAGCTGGATTAGGCTGAGCATAATTTTGCCGCGTAAAAGACATGACTTGGTCTAGTTCGTCGGCATTGGCATTCTTTTTAACCTGACTGGAATGGGCGCTTTTGACGAGGTCGTAAGCACTGTAAGTGTCGAGCCCTAAGTATTTGACGATATAGGTCCGGTCAAAAGTATTGACTAACAGGCGCGGGCGCGAAGTTTCAGCCAGCAACAGGTTTAAGGCCAGCACAAATATGCCGACCGAACTGGCCGCAAAAGCAGAGCTAAAACCGTAGGAAACCTGGTCAATTTTAATTTTGCCAATGATGAGCAAAACAATCACCACAACGAGGTCCAGCCATAAAACAATATCCTGGGGCTGCAGCAGAGCAACTGCGCTTTTGCCTAAACCCTGGGAGACTTTGCCGGTGTTTTGAATGGTTTTGGCCGTTAAGAAGTCGTTGAACTGGCGGTAGTAGATGACGTTTGCAAATAGCAGCGAGCTGTTGGCAAAGTCCAGTACAAGCATGCAGACATAAGAAACAAGCGGCTTTGATGGGTAGAGGCCCAAACTGATAAGCAAGATGCTGAAGCCAAACGGACTGAGCAGCATGATGAAGTGCTGGTAGGGGTCAGACAGTCCCAAATTAAAGTCAAAGTAGGCCGCAAACCAATATTTCAGTGCAAATAGCAAGACCAGGATGGCGCAGAAGCCAAACCTGGTTTGCCAAAAGTTGCCTTTTTTCACGAGAATTCTCCTTTGCCTTGATTTTACTGGTTTTTATAGGAAACAACAAACTTTTTGTCAGAACAGGTATAATTTGAAAACAAGGAGAAAAGCCCCTCATGATTTTTTTGGAACCACTTTATGATTATGCGTTGAACCACCTTGGCCACGTTGTCAACCACTTTGCTTTGATCAAGCTACTCCTGTTTGCTTTAGACAAGACGCTGCTTTATTTTTTACTGTTTGCAATTGTGCGGCTTGCCTGCCTGCTTTTAATGCACCGCAGAAAAAGTGTGCGGCACGAGCTGGTCTTGTGGTTGTTTGTCTTCTACCTCATCTTGCTTTTGACGCTGACTACTTTCCGGGCTTCCTACTTTCCTTGGCAGCTGATTTGGCACTGGCACCGCGATCCTGCGGAAATCAGCCTGGTGTTCATGAAGGAAACTTTCAAACTGACGCGAGGCCGCAGCCTGTTGGACTTTTTCTATAATTCTTTTGGGAATATTTTGTGGTTTATTCCTTTCGGCTTGCTGCTACCAGTCTTGCTCAGTAAGAAAAAACACTCGGCCTTAATAACCTGCGTTGCTGGTTTAACAACTTCTGTCTTAATTGAAACTTTACAGTTCTTTTTGGCGACAGGGGTGAGCGATATTGATGATGTCTTTTTTAATTGTTGTGGCTGCCTGCTTGGTGTCCTGTGTGCCCGGTGGTTTTTTAAACGGAGGAAGTTTACAATCAGGTAGGAAGATTGTTACCAACTAAAAAGGGAAATGGAAAATGTCTTTAATTCACTTCAATGCAGAAAATACTGCTAAATTCGTTACAGAGCGTGAGTTAGCCGAATTGAAGCCTTTAGTTGAGGCTTGTGACCAGGAATTGTGGCAAGGTACTGGCGCTGGCCATGATTTTCGTGGCTGGTTAGACTTGCCAGTTAACTATGACAAGGCGGAATTGGCCAGAATTAAAAAGGCTGCGCAAAAGATTCAGAATGATTCTGAGGTTTTGGTCTGTATCGGTATCGGCGGTTCCTATTTAGGCGCCCAAGCGGCAATTGATTTCTTGCAGGGCTCGTTTGCGCAGCCCAAGACGCAGGTGGTCTTTTGTGGCAACAGTTTGTCCGGCAGCTATTTGAAGCAGTTGCTGGACTGGCTCGGTGACCGTTCTTTTAGCATCAACGTCATTTCTAAGTCGGGCACAACTACTGAAACGAGCATTGCTTTTCGCATCCTAAAGCAAAAATTGGTTGCCAAGTATGGCGAAAAAGCGGCTGCCAGCCGGATTTATGCGACGACAGGCCGGCGGCGCGGTGCCCTGAAGAGCGAAGCTGATGCTGCTGGCTATGCTGAGTTTGTAGTGCCAGATGATCTGGGCGGCCGCTTTAGCGTTTTGTCAGCAGTCGGCTTATTGCCAATTGCTGTGGCAGGAGGCAACATCGACGACTTAATGGCCGGTGCTGCTGATGCTAGAAAAGACTACGCACAAGTTAGCCTCAAGGACAGTCCTTATGCTTATGCGGCTTTGCGCAATATCCTGTACCGCAAAGGCTATGTGATTGAACTGCTGGAGAACTTTGAGCCAAGTCTGCGGATGCTTGGTGAATGGTGGAAACAGCTCATGGGCGAATCCGAAGGCAAAGACCAGCGGGGCATTTTTCCTGCCGCTGCTAATTTGACCACTGACCTGCACTCGATGGGACAATTTATCCAAGAAGGTTCGCGCAATCTAATGGAAACGATGATCTGGGTTAAAAAGCCGCAAGCGGATGTAAAGATTCCAGATTCTGCTGATAATTTGGACCAATTAGATTATCTGAGTGGGCAAACGATGAACTTTGTCAATCACCAGGCCTGGCAAGGCGTTGTTTTGGCTCACAACGCTGGCGGGGTGCCGGTTATGAATCTCGAAATTGCCGATCAAAGTGCTAAGACCCTGGGCGCCTTACTCTACTTCTTTGAGCTGGCTGTCGCTATCTCAGGCTATCTCAACGGCATTAATCCGTTCAACCAGCCGGGCGTTGAGGCTTACAAGTCGAATATGTTTGGCCTGCTTAATAAGCCCGGTTATGAAAAACTGCATGCTGAACTAGTCAAGCGACTGCACTAAGTAGGGACTATAAAAAAAGCACAAGACTCACATTGATGAGCCTTGCGCTTTTTTGATTGGTTACATTAGCCTTTGCAGCAGGTTCAGA
>JAXGWL010000111.1:0-3265 GCA_040773345.1 Lactobacillus sp.
AACTGCAAAAACTTTTTGCACCGTGCTGCCAACGCGTCGGCCTGGGTGCTGTAAGCGGCCAGCGCCGTATAAAAATCGCTGTCTGGACTGCCCAAACGAAGCTGGGCCAAGTCTTCCGTCGAGAAATTGCAAACAGGTGAGCGCAAGACTGCCACCAAGGGAATATCTTGCTCGGGATTGTCGATAATCCTTAAAAAGTTTAAGACCACGGTCAGTTCAAAAGTTTGGAAGTAGTTTTCGGCATCCGTAATTTGCAACGGAATCCCGCTTTGTGCAAACGCCTTCATCAAATCAAGGTTGCCTGACCGTGACCTGGTCAGCAGCGCAATGTCGCTAAAACGAAACGGCCGCGTCTGGCCGCTGTCTTTGTCATAGACCTGAAAGTTTTCTTTTTGCAGCTGGCGAATGCGCGCAATGACTAACTGAGCCTCCGCATCGCTTTTTTTAGCAGCCTCGTTTTTCACACTTAAGATCTCGGTAGCTTGGGGCAAGTCAGTCAGTTGTTTTGCACCGTAAACTAGCTGCCCGTCTTTTTGATAGTCAATGCCGCCAAAGTCTTTGGTCATCAAGGGGTTGAAAAAGCGGTTGACCGTGTCGACAACCGTTTGTGCTGAGCGGAAATTTTCGTTTAAAAGCAGCCGGCGGGCACCTTTCTGTTTGGCAAAAGCCGCAAACTTCGCTAAAAACAGCTGTGGCTTGGCCTGTCGGAAGCCATAAATTGACTGTTTAACATCCCCGACCAAAAACAGGTGGTTTGCTTGGGTTTTAAGCAAACTGATCAGTTGATCCTGCAAGTCGTTGACGTCCTGGTATTCGTCGACCAGAATCAGTTTGAATTTGTTTTGGGAAAAGCTGCGGGCAGCCAAATTTTCAGTATCGGTCCCGCTTAAAATCTGGTAAGCAAACTGCTCTAAGTCCGCAAAATCCAAGAAACCTTGTCCTCGCTTAAGCCGGCTGTATTCGGCAAGCAAATCAGCGCCCATGGCGGCTGCCGTTTGCACTAAGGCCGCGCCCTTTTTTAACAAGGCTTTTTGTCTTTTTTCGGCGACGACAAAAAACGCCGCGTACAGTTCAGTGACCTGCTGTTTGCAACTGTCTTTAGTTTGATTGACCTCCTTTAAAAAGGCCTTACCCTCGTCAGACAAACCCCGGGGACGGACAGTCACGAACCGGCACTTGGTCAGCTGTGCGCGCTGGGCATCGTAGGCAGCATCTTCCTTAACCAAACTTATAAAAGCAGCAAGTTCTTCTGCAAAAGTCGCCAAGGCCTCTTTAGACTTGACCAGCCCTTTTTCAGACCAACGCTCATCTGCTAATAGCTGCTCTATTTCCTGCCGCATGACCTGGCCAGCAGCCAGCAAGTAAGGTTTAATCTGCTCTTGCCAAACTGGCGCTAAAACTAGGCTTTGTGGGCAGTCATAGGCTCTCGCTAGCCGTTTAAGCCATGCCTGGCGCCCAGGTTTTGTACTGGCTTCTTGGTACATGGCTAAAAGCAAGGCACGCGCCCCCTCGGCCTCACGGTCACCGGCAAAATTGCCGTAGAACTGTTTAAATTCACTAGGTCTTTTTTCAAGCCAGTCAGCTTCAACGTGACGCAAGGCGCGTTCGCGCAACAGTGCAGCCTGGGTTTCGTCAGTCAGAATACTGAAGCTGGGATCCAGATCCACCACGTAGTAAAAACGCTTGATCACGTCAAGGCAAAAAGCGTCAATCGTCGAGATGTTAGCCGTGTCAACGTTGACCAGCTGCTTACGCAAAAAATGCGTTGGCTTTTTGCTTAGCAGGTTTTGGAGCTTAGCTTTAATCCGCGTCTTCATCTCATTGGCTGCTGCCTTAGTAAAAGTAATCACCAACAGCTGATCCACTGCAACTCGGTGCCGCAGCTCGTTTAAGACGCGCTCCACTAAGACCGTGGTCTTGCCCGAGCCGGCAGACGCGGAGATTAGAATGTCATGGTCGCGATCCTCTACTGCGGCTTTTTGTTTAGGAGTTAGTTGCACCATTGTCTCTTGCTTCCTTTAGTTTGTTTTTGATCAAAATCAATAAATCCTGCTTGTGCAAGCTGCCAATCTCGTGGTAGCTGTTTTGCGGCAAAAGCGGATCAAAGAAGTAAATGTCCCTATAATTAGAGTAGGCCAGCTGATTTTGCTGACCCGCCCGGAACGGATTTAAGGTGATCTGCCCGCTTAAAATCTGGTTCGCAGCCTGCTTGACCAACAGTTCATCGTAGGCCAGCAGCAAGTCCAATTCGGCTGGTGAAAAAGATAAACTGCGGCCCATGCTAAACTGGCCATCTTTTTTCTTGCTTAAGCCAGCGTAAAAATGCGAGTTTTCTTTTGCGGCCACAGCCTGGTCAGCCGCCGCAAGGGCTTGTTGGTTGACGACCATGATGCCCTTATACATCAACTGTTTTTCACTAGCAGCCAAGGCAAATTTGGCCTGAAAGTTGCTCCCAAAGGAATCAGCTTTGTTAAGTTTCACCAGCTTTTGCGTCACGGTCTGATAAAAAGCACCCAGCAATTTTAAGGGCAAAGTCCCCGCAAAAAAACTCGGATGCTTGGCCAAGACATCCAAGTAAGATACCATCTGCAAAGTTAAGCCAGCCGCAAATTTGCCCGGCTCAAAACTTTTGGCCGAGGACTTATAGTCGATGACCTGACCTAGTGCTGCCTCATTTGCGCGCGCTAAATCCACGCGGTCAATTTTACCTTCCAAATCGATCCTGCGACCGGCCGGTAAAGTAAAACTTAAGCCGGGCAGTTTTTGACCAGGACCAAAAGAGAGTTCAGAATAAGCTGACTTTAACGCCGTGTGTTCGGCCCTGGCACGCCAATTTCTAGCCAGCTGACCCACCGTCTGGTCTAAAACGCTAAACAAGTAGCGGTTGAAAGGCTCGTGGAGCAGTTGCTGGTAGCGCTTGGTCTCTTGCAGACCCGCCCCTATTTTTTGCATAAGCACCGCCAATTCAGGCTGACTAAGATCGGTCAAAGCCAGTTTATTTTTCTGCAAATATTTAACCAAATGGTCGAGGTTTTGGTGAAAGTAGTTGCCGGCCTGGATGGCATCGAGTTCATTCTCAGCCCGTGGCCGCAGCTTTAAACCATAGTTTAAAAAGTATTCGAAAGAATTCTCATAATAAGTTTCCAACTGCGAGACAGAACTAGTGAGAACCCTGCCATAAAGTCGCCGGGCTGTTGCCGGTTGCAAGTCTTCCGGTTGGTTGTCAAATTGGGCACTAGTCAACACCTGGTCGACTTGCGCGCCT
>JAXGWL010000112.1:0-3203 GCA_040773345.1 Lactobacillus sp.
ATTGAGCCTACTACTTGCGAACCGATCGAAACTGACATCGCCAGTAAAATCAAGAAGATGGCACTGACAAAGTTGAAGTTAATGTGGTGGGCCGCAGCTCCGATATGGTCAAAGGAGTCAAAGATCAGTGGCCGTGCAATCAAAGCCGCAATGACTAAAACTACAATGGACAAAATGGCCAAGTTGACCACGCCCTGCCGGTCAACGCCAATGATGCTGCCGAACAAAATGCTAGTAGCGTAGCGGCTATTGGAGCCAGAAATCGCCAAAAACAAAACACCGAGGCCAATAAATAAAGCTGAAATCGCACTAATCGAGGATTCTTTTTGGTCGGTCTTTAATGACAATTCCCCAACACCCAAAGCGCCAAGCAAAGTAAACAAAAGCATCCCCCATAAGGGTTGAATGCCCATAAAGACGGCAAAGGCGGCACCGGCAAAGCCGATTTCACTCAAAGTGTGGGCTAAAAAACTAAAGGAACGCGCGACGACGAAAACGCCGACAATGCCACAGGTAATGGCAATTAAAGTACTAGCGTAAAAGGCATAACGCATAAAAGCATAGCTAAACATCAGCTGCCCACCTCCTCGTGCAAATCTTGAATGGCGCCGGCCTGAATTTTCTGATCCTTCAACAGCAGGTAGCTCCGCATGTACTTCTTAGCTAAAGGAATATCGTGCGTCACAAAAAGAACCGTCATCTTGTGTTTTTCATTAAAGTGGCTAATCAGCTTCATCAATTCTTCTTTGGCCACCGGGTCAAGGCTTGCGGTCGCTTCGTCCAACATAATCAACTCTGGTTGGTCGAGCAGAGCCTGAGCAAGGTAAGCCCGCTGCTTTTGGCCACCAGAAGCCTCGCCCATCCGGGTGTTTTGAATGCCTAACAAGTCAGTTTCCCGTAAGACATTGTGCACGTGCTTTTTGACCGCCGCATTTTTAAACAGGGGTGCATTAAGCTCAACAAACGACTTGATACAGAGCGGGTAGTCGGGATCAATATTTCTAAACTGCGGCACATAGCCCACACGAATATTCTTGGCAAAGGTCACCTTGCCCGTGCTTGGTGTCAAAATGCCCAGCAAGATCCGGGTCAAGGTCGTCTTCCCTGTCCCGTTAGCCCCTAGCAGTGCGGTCATGGAGCCTTTCGGCAGAGAAAAATTGATCTGATCAAACAGCACTTTATCTTCAAAATGCATGCTTAAATTGGAAACAGTCAAAATCTTTTCCATTTTCAACCCTCTTCCTGTTTTTCAAATAACTGTCTAGTATATGTGTTTTAACTGAGCAATTCAATTATTTTGTTTTGAACGGCGTCTTCTTCGCTTGAAGCCAGCACTTCATCGGCAACCTGTTTTGCTTCTGGCATCGCCGTGGCGGTCACAAAACTTTGGCCAGCATACTTTAACATGGCCACGTCATTGCCACTGTCACCAAAAGCAACCATTTCTTCAGGTTTAATATCAAAATAGTCATGGAAATATTGCAAGCCAACGGCCTTGTTTAAGCCAGGACGCGCCACATCAATCGAAACGGCTGACCCGCAAACAAAGCCTAGGTCAGGAAATTCCTTTTTCATTTGAGCAGCAATTTGACTGACGCCACCCTCATGAATGACAAAGGTCATTTTAAAAAAGCGGTCCTGCTGCAGCGGAAACTCGTCCACGCTTTTCAAATCGTTAAAAAAGCGCGCCATTTCATGATAAAAGGCCTGCCCATCGCGTTTGCGCACATAAGCCGCCTGTTCACCGGCCCAAATCGTAAACGTGGCTGGATGTTCGTCACTGAGCTGTTTTGCCTCGGCAACTTGCCGCGGTGAAAGGGTATTTTCCTGGACAATTTGATGGCCGTGGGCAATCAGACCGCCATTTTCCGCAATATAGTACAGACGGTCGCTCACGCCAGGAAAGCGGCTCTTCAGATTATTAAACTGATTGCCACTGGCGACGACAAACTTAACGCCCCGCTTTTCCATTAGCGCGAGCGCTTTGGCAAAAAGCGTCCTGTCATAGCTCTTATCGGCCTTTAAAAAAGTACCATCCATATCGGTTGCGATCAGCTTAATCATTGTTCCTGCCTTTTCTTTTTAAAATAATAAAGAGCAAACCAGCAGCCACGGTACCAGCTGCCACTGCCGCCAGGTAAAGCCAAGGCTGCTGCATTAGGGGCAGCAGCCATAAGCCACCATGCGGCGCAGGTACGGGCGTCCGCCAGAGGCCGACTAATAACCCAGCCAAGGCAGAGCCGACAATGCCAGCATAGAGCAGCGGCTGCTTAACCGCCGTAAATGGCAGCGCTCCTTCGGTAATAAAAGAAAGACCTTGCAGCCAGTTGCGGCGCCCCGCTTCTCTTTCTTTATCATCAAACAACTGAGGTGCTAACAGCGTTGCCCAAGCGGTGGCCAAAGGCGGCACCATCCCGCCGGCCATAACTGCTGCCAAAAAGATACCTGCAAAACTAGCTTGGGGACTGTTGGCAAAAACCAAAACAGCTGCCATATAAGTCAACTTATTGCACAAGCCACCCCAATCGACTGCCATCAAAGCGGCCAGCAGGGCAGTTACCAGCAATAAGCAATGACCTTGGATCATGAAGATAAACCGCCCGAGGCCGAAATTAACGACGCTAAATAAGGGATTAATGACAAAAAAGACAAGCAGTGCTTCTGTCAGGCCAGCAAGCAAAGGATAAATCAGCATTGGCTTAATACCCTCTAAGGTGTCTGGAATCTGCTTAAACGCTTTTCTAAGCAGCAAAACCAAGCCACCGGCACAAAAGCCACTGACGATGCCACCCAATACGCCACCAGGAATTGAGTGAAAAATACGGACTGCAAAAAGATTCTGTGAGAGCAGGCCACCCAGAAAACCTGGGAATAAGGCCGGCTTGTCACCAATTGATTCGGCAATGTAGCCTGCTAAAACTGGGATCATCAACAAAAGAGCCATACGCCCGGCGCGCGCCAAAAGCAGGTTGACCGAACCCGGCAGCAAGCGACTCAGACTCACCAGCAAACCACCACCTAAAGCAAAAGGCAGCATGTGTGCCAACCCATTCATCAAGTGGCGATAAACGGTGCGCCAAAAGCCTTGTCTGATAGTTTGCCTGGTTCGGGGACTCGTTGCTTCTTTTTCTTCGGCATGGAAAGTGTCGCCGTCGTTGTGGAGAATCATTTCAATTAACTTGTCTGGATGGGCAATGCCCTCC
>JAXGWL010000113.1:0-3202 GCA_040773345.1 Lactobacillus sp.
CAATAAGTATTTTTAATTATTGGCCAAGTGATTAAAATGGGAGCTGTAATGATTACTACTTTTTTAGGGAGGGCTCGACAGTTATGACTGACAAAAAAGAAGAAGTTCAAAACAGCGTCTTTGGTTTCGGCGAAGCCAACACTGCCTATGCCAAATACTTTACTGGCGATAGCTTTTTAAAGGGATTAGCCAGTGATCCCCAAGACGGCGTGGGTCTCGCACGTTACTTTTGCCCCAGGTACGATCAACCACTGGCACACCCACACAACAGTGCAAATTTTAATTGCGACAGCCGGCGAAGGTTGGTACCAAGAAGCAGGCAAGCCAGCCCAAAAGCTGCTGCCTGGCGACGTAGTGATCGTGAAACCTGGCACCAAGCACTGGCACGGTGCCGCTCAAGACAAGTGGTTTAGCCACATTGCCATTATGTGCGGACCAAGCAAGAATGAATGGCTCGAAGCTGTCAATGAAGACGACTACAAGAAGTTGAACTAGGAGGAACGACATGGCTGTTAAACAAACCGCCGGTCACGATATGTTAGGTGACCTGGCCCCAGAGTTTGCCGAATTAAATGATGATGTTTTGTTTGGGGAAGTTTGGTCCCGGGAGGACAAGCTGTCCCTGCACGACCGCAGCATGATTACCATTGCCTGCCTCATGACTAAGGGCGATTGGGACAACCTGACGGCCCACATGAAGCTGGGCAAGCAAAATGGGATCAGCAAAGAAGAAATCGTCGAAGAAATTACCCACCTGTCCTTTTACGCAGGTTGGCCAAACGCTTGGCACGCTTTCAATATCGTCAAGCAAGTTTGGGACTAAGTCTTTTTACTTGAAAAAATTAAGCACTTCGCAAGTCAGCGGAGTGCTTTTTTTAATACTTTTAAAAAGACAATTTCTGAGAATTGCCGCTTTTGTGCTTTGTAAGCGCTACAATAAAATAGAAGCGATGACTTAAAATGAGTTGCCCCAGTCTTTATGTGGAGGAAAATTTTTATGAATGATGATGAACGCGTTAAATATAAGGTAAACCAGGATCCCAAGCACCTGCTGGACCAAATCCAAAACTTTGCTTTGGACATGGACGGCACGATCTATCTAGACACGACCTGGATTCCTGGCGCTATGGAATTTCTGAAAAAAATTAAGGAGACCGGGCGTCACTACTGCTTTATGACCAATAATTCGTCCAAAAACCCACAGGTTTACGTCGATAAGTTGGCCAAAATGGGTTTGCAAATCGATGAAAAAACCGAGTTAGCTACTTCGGGTGAAGCAACAGCGGAATACCTGCAGGCGCATTACCCAGGCAAGAAGGTCTACTTGTTTGGCAACAAGGTGTTAAAAGACGAGTTTAGAGAAGCAGGCATTACCTTGGTCGAAGATGATCCTGATTTGGTCGTCACGGCCTTTGATACCGAATTTGACTACCAAGACCTGATTAAACTCTGTGACTTTGTCCGTAGCGGCTTGCCTTACATCGGCACCCACCCAGACTTTAACTGTCCAACTAAGACTGGCTTTGTGCCGGATATAGGTTCACTGCACGCCTATGTAGAAGCTTCGACGGGCCGGAAGCCGGACAAGATTATTGGTAAGCCAAACAAGGAAATTATCGACTACACGATGAAGGTGATGGGTGGCAAGCCTGCCAATACCGTCGTAGTTGGCGACCGGCTCTACACCGACATCAAGAGTGGGGTCGTCAACGGCCTGCCTTCAATCCTAGTTTTAAGTGGTGAATCTCAATTAAAGGATCTGCCAACGTCCGATGCTAAACCAGACCTTATTTTTGACTCGATTAAAGACATTACCAAGCTCTTATAGTAACCAATAGGGAGAACCTAGTCGTGAATAAAAAAATCAAACTGATTGCCATTGATATCGATGGCACATTGGCCAATTCAAAAAATGAACTGACCGACGGGGTCAAAGCAGCAGTCCAGAAGGCTAGTCGGACGGGCATTCGCATCGTCTTGTGTTCGGGCCGGCCCTTTAGCGGGGTGCGACCTTGGCTAGCAAGACTAGGTCTTTTAAATAAACACAACGAATACGTGATTTGTTTTAATGGCGCAGAAGTGGCGACTACTGCTAACGAGGTCTTGTGGCAGGCCCGCTTGAGCTATGCTGACTATTTACAGCTGGGAAAAACGGCGCGTCAACTTGGTTTGCATTTTCACGCTACCTGCCAGGACCAGATGTATACCAGCGATCGTGATATCGGCTACTGGACCATTTTTGAAACGCTGCTGGAGCACTCGCGCCTTTCCTACCGCACACCAGCAGAAATGCGCGACAAGGTCATTTTAAAAGGGATGTTTGTCGACGACCCCGCGGTTTTAGACCGGGCGGTCGCCCAAAAAGAGGTCTGGGCGGCCTTGTCTGAGCACATGACTTTTTCCCGGACCTACAAGTCCTACTGGGAAGCGGTGGCCAAAGGAGCGACTAAAGAGCACGGCTTAGCTATTTTGGGCCGCAAGCTCGGTATCGACCGCAGCGAGATGGTCGGCATTGGTGACCAGGAAAACGACCTCAGCATGATCAATTATGTTGGCACGGGCGTAGCAATGGGCAACGGCGTGCCAGTTTTAAAGCAGGCCGCGGATTTTGTGACCTTTGATAATGATCATGATGGGGTAGCGCACGTCATTGATCTGGTTTTAAATCACCAGCTTTAAATGGTAAAATAAAAGCGCTTACAGCGGACAATGAAAGGATGGTCTCTATGTATAAAGCAGAAGCAGGACGTTATAACGCTTTGCAGCACCGCCGGGTCGGCCGTACGGGGCTGCGGCTGCCGATTATTTCCCTGGGGTTGTGGCGCCATTATTCAAGCGATGATCCCTTCTTCGAACGGAGAAAGGTGATTTTAGGTGCCTTTGACCGGGGCATCTACAGTTTTGACTGTGCCGACCACTACGGGGCACCGGAAGTTGGTTCTTCAGAAAAATTATTAGGCCGGATTTTGGCCACGGACTTAAAGCCTTACCGGGATCAGTTGATTATCACGACCAAGGTAGGCTACCGGACGATTCCAGGTCCTTACGGCCACTTTTTGTCCAGAAAGACGATCCTGCAGTCGATTGACCGCAGCTTAGAACGGCTCAACACGGACTATGTGGACATTTACTACGCCCACCGTTTTGACCCCAACACTGATCTGTGGGAGACCGCACGTGCTTTAGACCAAGTGGTGCGGGA
>JAXGWL010000114.1:0-3197 GCA_040773345.1 Lactobacillus sp.
TAGGCCGCCGTTGGCCCGGTCTAAAATGGGATCCACGCCTTGGATGCGGGAATTGGTGGTGATGGTTTCGGTAGCAGTCATTGCTACGTTCTTGGCGTTGATGCCGGCTGCACCCCAAATGCCTTGCTTGCCGGAAACATCAGGTGCGCTCGTGTAGCGCAGAGGGTTAGCTGGCAGGTCATTTTGGTCAATCTTTTGGTGACTGATGACGCTCTCGTAGCTCTTAGGCTGCTTATCAGGGGTAATTGCCATGAAGGCTTCAGGAATGATAGTGTTGCCGCCATCCTCGCTACGGGCAATCATCGTTGAGCCATCGATGCTAGCTTTTTTACCAACTAAAATAGTCGTACATTCAGTTGCTTTCATTAAAATTACCTTTTCTGTGCTAATTGTAAATTATTTAACAAGTTCATTGTAAAATATTTAACAAACTTTTGCCAATTTTATTTTAACGTGGGCAAAAGTTCATAAGCATGGTATGATGAACGTGATTAATTTTTGTGCAAAAGGGATGAAAACGATGAGCAAGTACTTAGTAGAGCTGAGTGAAGAAGATCTGCAAATGATCAAGGACTGCCACTCAAAGAATCCGTCAATCATGAAGGCCATGAACAACGCCAAAAAAGAAGATTAGTGAGGAAGAACAATGAATGCACAATTTTTAGTTTCGCTTAAACTTTGGCAAAGCCGGTAAGACCAGGCTTCATCTTCGCGTGGATGCAACCTGGTTCTAACAGATTGCATCTGTGCCGGTTGTGTATTCATTTGCCTGCACGGATGAGTGCAGGCTTTTTATTTGCCAAAAAGAGTCTGCAAATCCTGCAGGCTCTTTTTGATAGGAGCTTAATTATGAAAAGAATGTTGGCGGTCATTGCAGTTTTGGCCATTTTCCTTGCGGGTGCGTTTTTTACAGAGTCTAACCAGCAAAAAAGCCAAGCAGCCAGACCCAAGGTTGGCGTGTTGACTTTAATGCGGCACCCCGCCCTGGATCAGATTTACCGAGGCTTTCGCCACGAGTTGCGTAAAGAAATGGGTGACCGCGTCAAAATTGACTACCAAAATGCCAACGGCGACCAAAGCAATTTAGCAACGATGGCGGCGCGTTTGTCAGAAGAAGACAATCAGCTGCTAGTCGGCATTACTACGCCGGCAGCTCAGGCGCTAGCCAACCGGAGTGGCAAGACCCCGCTGCTGCTGGGCGCCGTCACCGATCCGCAAAGTGCCCACCTAGTTAAAAACGCAGCACACCCCGGCGGTCACATTACCGGAGTGTCCGACCAGGCACCAATTGGCCAGCAGCTGCAATTGATCAAGGCCTTTGTACCCAATTTAAAAACTTTAGGCGTCATTTACACTTCTAGCGACAGTTCAGCGGTTGCTGGTTACCGGAAAATTGCCGCTGAATGCAAAAAGCAGGGCATTCACCTGCGTGCCTATTCCATCGCCAATAGCAACGACTTAAACCAAGTTTCTGAGCAAATGCTAAGTCAAGTTGACGCGGTCATTACGCCAACTGACAATACGATTGCCGGGGCAATGCGCACACTGGTTAAAAATGCTAATGCCGCTGGCAAGCCCGTTTTCCCGGCCGTTGCCTCAATGGTCAAACAAGGAGGCGTGGCCACTTATAGCATCAATCAGTACCAGCTGGGCGTAGAGATTGCTAAGATGAGCGTCCGCATTTTGAAGGGTAAGCAAAAATCTGGCGATCTGCCCGTTTACTTTGCCAAAAAGGGGACGCCGACGCTTAATTTAAAGCAGGCGCGCCAACTGCACCTGCACGTGCCGGCAAGGTTTATGAAGGAATGTGCAAGAAAAGGAGTGATCTACAGATGAGTTTAATTGTTTCAGCCATTGGCCAAGGCCTGCTATGGGCACTTTTAGGTGTTGGCCTCTATCTCACTTTTAGAATTTTGAACTTTGCCGATATGACCGTGGAAGGTACTTTTCCACTGGGCGCGGCTGTTGCAGCTACAGCGATTGCGCATGGGCTGACGCCGTGGCTGGCAACTTTGCTGGCCTTTGGTGCGGGGATGCTAGCCGGCTTAGTGACTGGTGTTCTCTACACCAAGTGTAAGATTCCCATTTTGCTGGCCGGCATTTTAACGATGACCGCTATTTATTCCATTAACCTGCGGATCATGGGTCAGTCCAACTTGTCGCTGTTGGGGCTGCACACTGTCTTTTCAGCGCATGGGCTGACCAGTTTGCCTCGTTATTTTGACGGCGTCTTTTTGGGGCTATTGGTTATGGCCATTGTCACTGCCTTATTGATCTTTTTCCTCGCCACTGACTACGGACAGGCCTTTATTGCCGCCGGCGATAATCCAGTGATGGCCAAGTCGCTAGGCATTTGGCCAGACCAAATGATCACGGTGGGCTTAATGCTGTCAAACGGTTTAGTCGCTTTAGGTGGCGCCTTGATCGCCCAAAACAATGGCTATGCCGACATCAACATGGGGATTGGCACCATTGTCATTGCCTTGGCCTCCATCATCATTGGCGAAGTTGCTTTTGGCAACCTGACGCTCTCCCAGCGCCTGCTTTCAATTTCCCTAGGCAGCATTATTTATCGTCTGTTGCTGCTTGGTGTCTTGCAACTAGGTTTTTCACCAAACGACCTCAACCTGATTTCATCAGTAGTGCTCGCGGCCTGCATGTTTTTGCCACAGCTGGAAAAACGCGTCCGCTTGCGGCACGCAATTCACAGGGGGTTACAGCATGACTAAGCAAATTCTAGCTTTAAAAAACGTCCACGTGCGGGTCAACCGCGGTACTAACAATGAAAAAGAAATTCTGCGGGGGATCAACTTAGATTTGGCACAAGGCGACTTTGTCACCATTATTGGAACAAATGGCGCCGGCAAGTCCACGTTGTTTAATACCATCGCGGGCAGTTTGCCGGTCAGCGCCGGCCAGCTTTTGTTTAAAGGACAGGACATTACTTTTGAAAAAGAAATCAGCCGCACCCGGTTTTTAGCCCGCGTTTTCCAGGATCCCAAGCTGGGAACGGCACCGCGCATGACCGTGGCCGAAAATATTCTGCTGGCCCAAGGCCGGGGCAAGCACCGTTTGCTGCGTACGCGTCGCTTAAAAGAGCAACTACCGGCTTTTACCAAGTTAGCTAAGACGATGAATAATGGCCTGGAAAAACATATGCTGGACTTTGTGGAAACTCTGTCCGGTGGCCAGCGGCA
>JAXGWL010000115.1:0-3190 GCA_040773345.1 Lactobacillus sp.
ACTTTTAATTATCCGTAAATGCCGCCATGACGCGGTTTATGAGCTATTTTTCTGTCCGTTCCAGCACCGTAACACTCTCCACATGCGGCGTCTGTGGGAACATGTCCACCGGGTCAATCTCGTCAAAGTTGTAGCCCTGTTTCTTAAACAAAGTTAAGTCACGCACCAGGGTCGCCGGGTTGCAAGACACGTAGACGATCTTCTTCGGCCCCGTTTCTACGGCCGCATCAATAAACTCCGGCGTCAAGCCCTTGCGTGGTGGGTCAACAAAGATCACGTCTGTTTGCAATCCCTCTTGTGCCCATTTGGGCATCAATTCTTCGGCCTTGCCGACAAAGTATTCCGCGTTGTCGATGCCGTTTAACTTGGCGTTTTCCTTGGCATCTGCCACAGCCGGGGCCACAATCTCTACACCCCGCACCGTGCGCACGTGTTTGGCCACGCTGAGCCCAATCGTCCCAATGCCTGAGTAAGCGTCGACGACCAGGTCGTTTGGCGTGAGCGCCGCTTTTTTAATCGCCAAATTATAGAGTCGTGGCGTCTGCAGCGAGTTAATCTGGAAAAAGCTGCGCGGTGAAATTTTAAAACTCAGCTCACCAATTTTGTCCGTGATCTGTGGCTGCCCCCACAGTAAGTAGTCGCGTGGCCCTAAAATCACATTGGTGTTGGCCGGGTTGTGGTTCAAAATCACGCTCACCACGTGGTCAAGCTGGCTAATCTCTTTGACCACTCGTTTTAATTGTGGAAAAGTCTTGTGCAAGCAGATCAAAATCACCATGACCTCGCCATTGGCCTTCGACCGGCGCACGTCCAAATAGCGCACCTCACCCTTGTGGTGCACTTCGTCATAAGCCGGCACCTGGTTTTTCCGCAGGATATCGCGTACCTTGACTAAGACCCTGTCAATGCCGGGGTCCGTCGTAAAAAAGTTGGTCAGCGGGACCAAATCGTGGGAGTGGCGTCTAAAAAAGCCAATTTCTAGCCGGCCGTGGATCGTGCGCACCGGCACCTGCGACTTGTTGCGGTAGCCCGTCTCCTCCGGACTCGGCAGCGTCGCTGGCACCTGCGTGTCGTCAAAACCAGCCTTGTGGAGCAAATTTACCACCTGCTGGCGCTTGAAGACCAGCTGCTGGCTGTACTGCAAATGCGCTAAAGAAGCCAAACCCGTTTGCACCCACTGCCGCAGGCCCACCTTAATGCGGGCGGGACTTTCTTTTTTGATTTTCTCAATCTTGGCAAAAGCAAAGTGCTTTTTTACTTTTAAAATCTTAGCGGAAACAAGTTCGCCCGGTAGCGCGTTGTTTACAAAGATCGTCAACCCCGCTAAGTGAGCCACGCCCATGGCCTCATAAGACAGGTCGGTAATTTCTAGGTCCACGATTTGGTTTTTCTTCATCTACTCGCCTCATTTATTTTTTCGTACAATATTCGTACAATATATAATAACAGTTGTTTAATGTTTTTTGCTTGCTAAAGGAGGAAAACAATGCCGGCCAAAAAAGTAAGTGTTCTGGAAGCTAGTTTAGTCCTGCTGGGCATGTTAGCCGTACTCGGAATCAGCGTCATCGGTTTCAGCCTGGCGCCGCAAGTGCCAGTGCTGACCACCACCGCCCTGATCATTCTCTGGGCCAAGCTGCGGGGCTTTTCTTGGGAGGATGTGAACAGTGGCATCAGCGAAGGCGTCAAGGTTGCCATCATCCCCATTTTTATCTTCATCCTCATCGGCGCCCTGATCGCCGTCTGGATCCAAGCGGGGGTCATCCCCGCCATGATGGTCGCCGGTTTCAAAATATTGTCCGGGCAATATTTTGTCCCTTCCGTCTTCATCGTCTGCGCCATCGTCGGCCTGGCCATCGGCTCAGGCTTTACCACCATCTCCACTGTCGGCATCGCGCTTTTGGGCATCGGTGCCAGCATGCACGCCAACTTAGCGCTAGTCGCTGGGGCGATTGTCTCAGGTGCCGTCTTCGGCGACAAGATGTCGCCTTTGTCCGATTCGACCAACTTGGCGTCAGCGGTCGCCGAAAGTGAGCTGTTTGCCCACATTAAAAATATGATGTGGTCCACGCTGCCAACCTTCTTTGTCTCCCTGCTCCTGTTTTGGGTCTTAGGTCAGTCAAGGACCATTGACGCCAGCGGTTTGGCGAAAACCACGCGGGTGCTGCAGGCTAACTTCCCTATTTCCTACTGGGCCTTGTTGCCGATTTTGCTGATGTTTCTCTGCGCCTGGCGTAAGGTGCCGGCAATTCCCACGCTTTTTGCCAACATTGTGGTCTCCTGCCTCATGATCTTTGCCCAAGGGTCTATTTCCGTGCAAAAACTAGCAACGCTGATCAATGACGGCTATGTCGCCCATACCACCAGTCACGAAGTCAACCAGCTTTTAACCCGCGGCGGGATCACTTCCATGATGGCGACCGTCGCCTTGATTGTGTCAACGCTAGCCTTAGGCGGTCTGCTTATGAAATTCCAAATCATCCAAACCGCCATGGCCACGCTGGTCGCCCGGTTAAAAAGTCCCAAGAGCCTCATCCCGGCCACGCTGCTAGCGGGCATCGGCATCAACCTCTTTGTCGGCGAACAGTACCTGTCCGTCATTCTGCCGGGCCGCGCCTTTAAGGCGGCCTACGACAAGATTGGCTTGGCTCCTTTGGCCTTGAGCCGTACGCTAGAAGACGGGGGCAGCGTCATCAACTACCTGATTCCTTGGGGCGTTGCCGGCTCCTTTGCCGCGTCTGCCCTTGGCGTGCCAGTGCTTAGCTTTTTGCCTTTTACCTTCTTTAGTCTGTTTTCACCCCTGTTTTCGCTGCTCTCAGCTTGGAGCGGTTGGGGCTTAAAATGGCAACCTAAAAAGTAAACATTGCGCGCACAATTTGTTACAATAACCCTATGAATTTTGAGAAAGGACGACTAAAAAATGAATAACTTCTCAGCAGAGCCCCAAAAGACCAACCGTGCGTTGGCCGGGGTCAACAGCTTTTTAAGCAAGATGTACGGAGTCATGTGTCTCGCAGTTTTGATCTCCGCACTCACTTCTTTTTTAACCATTAACGTCTTCGGCAGCCAAATGCTGACCTACTTTGCCAACCACCAAGCCATGGTTTGGATTTTGCTTCTGCTGCCTTTTGGCCTGAGTCTTGGCATCAGCTTTAACGCCTACCGCAACCCGGCCGCGGGCTTAATCATGCTC
>JAXGWL010000116.1:0-3154 GCA_040773345.1 Lactobacillus sp.
CGATGCCGTTGGGTCCGATGATGGCGACCCGGTCGCCTCGGTTCACTTGCAGCGAAATCTTGCCAATAACTTGGTCGTCGTCATAGCCGACGGCTAAGTCCTTTAAAATTAGGACTTCCTTGCCTGACGGCTTGTCTTCGTGGAAACTAATCCGCACGCGGTGACCACGTTTGGGCGGCTTGATGCGCTCCAGCTTGTCTAGCCGCTTCTGGCGACTTTGGGCTCTTTTTGTCGTTGAGGCCCGCACCAAGTTTTTCTGGATAAATTCTTCATCTTTTTTGATGGCGGCTTGCTGTTTTTCGTAGGCTGCTTCCTGAGTTTGGTCGCGCAGTTTGCGCTGCTGACGGTAAGACGTGTAATTGCCAGTAAAAACAGTCAAAGTGCCAAAACGCAGTTCGAAGATTTGCTGGGCCATGTGGTCTAAAAAGTACTGGTCGTGGGAGACTGCTACAATGGCGCCCTCATAGCTGCGCAGAAAATTTTCAAGCCAATTCAAAGTCTCTAAGTCCAAATAGTTGGTTGGCTCGTCGAGCAGCAGCAGCGGTGGTTTTTTCAAGAGCAGTTTGACAAAAGCCAGGCGCGTTTTTTCGCCACCTGAAAGTTCGCTAATTTTTTGCCCCCAGCGCTCAGCACCGAATTTAAAACCGTTGAGCAGCGTCTTGATCTCAGTTTGGTAAGTAAAACCGCCTTGCTGTTCAAAGTCGTAAGAGAGCTGGTCGTAGCGCTTAAGCAGTGCCTTATCTGCTGGGTGTTCGGCTAGTTCTTGCTGCATTTTTTTGACGGCTTGTCCTTGTTTGATCAAACTGGCAAAGACCGTTTTCATTTCATCAAAAATCGTGTTGGCCGGGTTCAGATCGTTTTCCTGGGCAATATAGCCACAGCGAACGCCCTTGTTCATGCTAAAATTGCCGGCAGTCGGACTTTGCTGGCCGGTCATGATTTTCAGCAGGGTAGTTTTGCCGACTCCATTGGGGCCGACTAAACCGATCCGGGCCTTTTGGTCGATTGCAAAGTTTACATTTTGAAACAGCACGTTGCCGCCGAAACTTTGGGCGAGCTCGTGCCCTTGCGCTATTATCATAAATTTCACCTGCAGCTATTTTAGCATAGGCTTTTAGCCCAATCCTTGTGAAAAAATTATTAGGGAGACGATACTTGTGAAAAGAACGCTTGATTTTTTGCCCGCAGGGAGTGTATCATAAAATTGAATTGTTAATATCTTCACATTCACAAAGTAGGGAGTAAACATGGATCAAATCGGAATTCCAAAAGCGACAGCCAAACGGTTGCCCCTCTATTATCGTTACTTGACACTTTTACACGACGCTGGCAAGAAAAAAGTCTCTTCGACAGAGTTTTCTGAAGCGGTGCAAGTCGACAGTGCCTCGATCCGGCGCGACTTTTCGTATTTTGGCGCCTTGGGCAAGCGGGGGTATGGCTATGATGTTGATAACCTGCTGAGCTTTTTCAAGAAGATCTTGAATCAAGATGAACTGACAAACGTCGCCTTGGTCGGCGTGGGCAACTTAGGCAAGGCCTTGTTGAACTTCAACTTTAGATCGTCCGCTAATATCCGGATCAGTGCGGGTTTTGACATCAATCCTAAGATTACTGGCACAATTGTCAGCGGCGTACCTGTCTACTATGTCAAAGAGATGCAGACCCAGATCCGTGAGCAGCAGATTCAAATCGCCATTTTAACTGTGCCAGCGCCCGTGGCCCAGAAGATTGCCGATGAAATCATTGCCGCCGGCATCAAGGGCATTATGAACTTTACGCCGATTAGATTGTCAGCACCGGCTGGGATCCAAATCCAAACTTTGGACATGGCGACCGAATTGCAAATCCTGGTTTACTTCCTGCACAGTGAAGAAAAGCGCAAGAATAAGTAAATTTTTACGTTCCCTTAGCGTTAGAAAAAACAGACCCTTGTTTTTAAAAACAAGGGTCTGTTTTACTTTTTAGCACTACCGCTAAAAAAGTGCTAATTTTTGCTTGCATAATTTTTTAAAAGAGGTTACTATCATATTTGTAGGTTAGCACTAGGACATAAAGAGTGCTAACAATCAGTACAAGAAGACAAAAATCATAGGAGGGATTCACCATGTTAGAACCAGTTGGTGATCGCATCATCGTTGAAGTTAAAAAAGATGAAGATTCAAATATCGGCGGCATTTACGTTGCTTCCAGTGCTAAAAAGAAGCCGACCGAAGGTACTGTAGTAGCAGTTGGCCAAGGCAAGTATTCAGATGGCGGCAAGCTGTTGCCAATGACTGTTGCCAAAGGCGACAAGATTATCTATGACAAATATGCTGGCACCAATGTTGAATATGACGGCAAGAAGTACCTGGTCTTGCGTGAACAAGACGTTTTAGCTATTGAAAGATAAGGCAGGAGGATAAATAAGTATGGCAAAAGACATTAAATTATCTGAAGATGCAAGAAGATCACTGCTGAAAGGTGTCGACAAGCTGGCTGACACCGTCAAGACCACTTTAGGGCCAAAGGGCAGAAACGTTGTTTTGGAACAAACTTACGGTTCTCCTGAGATTACCAACGACGGTGTCACCATTGCTAAGAGCATTGACTTAAAGGACCACTACGAAAACTTGGGCGCAAAGCTGGTTTCCGAAGTTGCCCAAAAGACCAATGACATCGCAGGTGACGGGACTACGACTGCTACTGTTTTGGCACAAGCCATCGTCCGGGAAGGCATGAAGAACGTCACCGCTGGTGCTAACCCAGTTGGCATCCGTCGTGGGATTGAAAAGGCCACTGACGCTGCTGTTGCTGGTTTAAAGAAGATCAGCCACCAAGTAAGTTCCAAAGATCAAATTGCTCAAGTTGGTTCCGTTTCTTCTGCATCACCAAAGATTGGTGAATTAATTGCTGAGGCCATGGAAAAGGTTGGCAACGATGGTGTCATCACCGTGGAAGAATCTAAAGGGATTGAAACTGAACTGAAAGTCGTTGAAGGGATGCAATTTGACCGCGGCTACCTGTCACAATACATGGTCACCGACAACGACAAGATGGAAGCAGATCTCGACAACCCTTACATTCTGGTTACTGACAAGAAGATCACCAGTATCCAAGACATCGTGCCAATTCTGCAAAACATTGCTCAACAAGGTCGTTCCCTGTTGATCATTGC
>JAXGWL010000117.1:0-3144 GCA_040773345.1 Lactobacillus sp.
CACTAGGACTCATGTTCAGCAGGCTGGAATTGCCGCTCTTCACGGGCTGGGGCTTTTTGTAAGACCCGGTGACAGTGTAGACGCCGTTAGCTGGCTGTACGCTGAAGCTCTTGATCTTATTTCTTTTCAGCTGTCTGACAAACTTGGAGTAGCTGATAGTGGTCGAGCCATTGTTATTGGAACCCGAGCCGCCTAAAGCCCAGTTAATACCGGCGAGCAGAAGCACAAAAACAACAATATAGAACAGGCCGTTTGATAAAAGCCGATTCCGTCTATGCTTCATACATTACCTCCGCTTAATAATTTCCTATTGGTTAGCAAGTTGCCCGCTTTTAAACTTAAAAGCAGCTTAGCTTGACTGTCCTATTCTACCAAAGCCTGCAGGGAATAGCGAACAAAAGCGCGTGAAAAAAGTTGGTTTTGGTAAACGCCTAAGACGAAGACAGGCTCACTACCCGCAAAGATGGTCAAACAGTATTGCCCAAGCACAGTGGGAATGCCGGCCTGGGCCAGAAATTTCTTAGCCTTGGCGTGCTGGCCACTGGCTAACAGCAGCCGGCTGCCAGTTGGCAGGCCGCTATAGCGCAAACTAGCATTCGGCCGGGCATAAAAATGGGCCAGCTCACTCTCTTTTTTCCCTTGCCTCAGCACGTACTTTTGACCATTAAATGAAAAAGGCCGGTCCAGCGCGAGCTGCCCTGCTGCGGGCCTAACCACTTCTTTTTTGTTGAGCAAAAAGCAGCGCCCTTTTTTTAACAAATAATAAAAGCCGTGGGCCTGGCCCTGGTCATTAAAATGCACGCGGACGTCCCACAACTGCTCGACCTGCCAAGCCAAAAAGGCCCGCAGTCTTGCCCCGCGCAAATTTGTTTTAAAAAAGAAGATCCCGGGCGCAAAATACTGAGCTTCCGGATATTGGGCAAACAGCTCGGCGCGCTCTTGCTCTAAGAGCTCAACGCTGCGGCAAAAACTCTGGGCGTGGTCTAACAAGTGCGGGTTTTCTTTTTTTAACAGTGGGACGACGTGGTGACGCAAACGATTGCGCATGGTCAAGTCTGCTCCATTAGTGCTGTCTTCAATAAAGGACAGATGTTGTGCCTGGTCATAGGCCTGCAGCTCTTTTTTGCTGCAGGACAACAACGGGCGCACCAAGGTGTAGGCAGTCCGTTGTTCAACTGCCTTTAAACTCGCCATCTCACTGGGATCGCCCGAGCGGATCAGCTTTAATAAAATGTTTTCCAGTAAGTCGTCAGCTTGGTGGGCCGTTGCGACATACTTGGCCCCATATTTGCGTGCCACTCTTGTCAAAAAAGCATAGCGTACGGCGCGAGCCGCGGCCTCCAACCCAGTTTGCGGGTGGTCAGTCCACACATAGTTTTCAAAAGGCAGCTTGTAGCGTTCACAATAAGCAATCAGCAATTTTGCCTCATTTTTTGAATCTGACCGCAAGCGGTGGTCGACGTGGGCGACGATAACTTGGGCCGGTGTTTGCCGCAGCATGTCCAGCAAGGCCATGGAGTCCGGGCCGCCGGACGCTGCCACAACGATCTTTTGACCAGTCAGCGGCAATTTTTCTTTTTTTAAAAAATCAGTAATTGGGTTCATATTCCTACAAAAAATGCAGCCTTTACAGCTGCATTTGATAAGCTTTAATCTTTTGCGTCGCCTCTTGGCTTAGCTTAGTAAGTTCAGCGGCTAACTTACCGTCCGGCACCTTGCTGAATTCGTTCGTCGGATCAGGCAAGTCTGGATCGGCAACGTGGGTCAGCGACAAAACAATGCACCGTCCACGGTGGTGGTAAATCACGACGCGCACCTGTTCATCTTGGCGGTAGCGGTGCCGCATCATGGCCCAACTGCCGGCAAAATCACTTGGCGGCACCAGGCCATAATGGTGGCTATCCAGCTGAACGAAGATACCGGCATCGGTCACTTTTTCAACCGTCCCGTTGACGCGCAGGCCAACCGGCAGCCTCATTGGTCGTCGCCCGCCTTTTCAGGCACGTTGTAGATGGTCTCGCCAGGCTTAGAATAGTAATACTTGTAGCGCACCAGCTTGGCCAAGTAGTTTGGATCGTTGAGATCAGCGACCTTGCCCTTGAGCGTATTGTTGGTCTTGTGCAGGCTGCTGGCTTTAACCCGAGCTACTTCAGCCTGCTGGTTGACTTGGCGAGTATTTAGCAGCTTAATGCTGAGCTGGACGACTAGCAGCGCAATGATCAGGGTAAAGGCGGCAATGATTTTATTGCGCCGGACGCGGTGCACTTCTTTGGCATGGCGCTTTTGTTTTTGCAACAGACGCTGCACACGCGCTTCGTCGCTTAAAGCATTGTAAATTCTCGGTTCTTGCATTCGTCTTTCCCCTGTTTCACGCAAAATAAATTATGTAATATTATAACAATCTGCCCTCTTTTTGTCAGTGACCTTTAAGTTACAATCCTGTTGCAAGTGCCTTTTTAATAAAAAATAAGGAAAGTTAATCCACCAATTCGTAGAGCTGGCTGGCTTCGGCCTTCTTGGTCGTTTCACGCAGCTCCAGCACGCGCGCTTTAATCGTCTTGTTGCCTAAGCTGAGGGTCAAGACATCCCCCACCTTTAAGTCATAGCTGGATTTGACCTGGCGACCGTTCACGCTGACCCGGCCTTGATCGGCCATTTGTTTAGCAACCGGCCGTCTTTTGACTAATCGGGAAACTTTTAAAAATTTATCAACTCGCATTATGTCTCTCCTTAACGCTGCAAAATTTTGGCAGCACTAGTTAAAAATTCATTTAATTCGTTAAATAATTGTCTATTTTTTAAATTGGCTGGCAGCTCTAACAGCACGTGCAGCCGCTTGGCCTGGTCTAAACTGACCCGCGCCCGCCAGCTGACATGCTCTAAAGCGCGGAACACGTTTGGTCCTTCCAACTCCCGGCTGGCCCGGTTATTGAAAAGCACGCTGATCTTGCTTTTATTTTGATGCAGGTTTAAAACCTCGGCGCTGTCGGCTACTGCCTTTAATTTGGCTACGTCTAACAAGTTTTCGACGCTAGTTGGATAGTCGCCAAAACGATCAATTAATTCGTCTTCGACGTCTTTGTCTTCATCTTTTTCGACGTCTTGGGCTTCATCTTTGCTGGCAATCGCCTTAATTCGCTTGTA
>JAXGWL010000118.1:0-3144 GCA_040773345.1 Lactobacillus sp.
AAGCGCCTGCTTTTTTGTTAATAGGCCACAATCTTAGTTTTGTTGAGCATGAGTGAACTCGTGACCACGGACACTGATGAAAAGGCCATGGCGAGACCTGCTAATTCTGGGCTAAGTGACCAGCCAATAAAGGCTAACAGCCCCGCTGCAATCGGGATACCAATCGTGTTATAGATTAAAGACCAGAATAGGTTAATGATGATGCGTTGGTAGGTCTTTTGGGAAATGGCTAGTGCTTTCGGCACGCCCATTAAGTCATTTTGCACTAGGATAATATCGCCGGAAGCAATAGCGACGTCGGTACCACTACCCATGGCGATGCCGACATCGGCAATCGACAAAGCTGGCGCATCATTGATGCCGTCCCCGACAAAGGCCACTTGGTGGCCGCCTTGCTGCAGTTTAGCAATTTCAGCGGCCTTTTGCGTTGGCAGCACGCCGGCGTCCACCCGGTCGACGCCTACTTGCTTGGCGACAGCTTGCGCAACTTCCTCGTGATCACCAGTGAGCATCACAGTAGTCAAGCCGCGTTTTTTCAAGGCCGCAAGCGCTGCTTTAGAAGTCGGCTTTGGCTCGTCGCGCATGGCAACCAGGCCGATGATAACGCCATTTAAGCCAACGTAAACCACGGTCTTGGCCTCTTTTTGCAAGGCAGTTGCTTTTTGCGTCAATTCATAGTTTTGCTGGCGAGCCAAGTCGGGGGTGCCAACAAAGGCAGTTTGACCCTCAACGGTGCCCGTAACACCTTGACCACTAATCGCTTTAAAATCAGTAGCCTTGGGCCAGGTCAGCTGGCCTTCCTGTGCGCGGGCGACAATAGCAGCGGCCAACGGGTGTTCAGAGCCTTCTTCCAGGCTGGCGGCTACGCGTAAGACCTGCTGCAAGTCGCCGACCACGTCAGTTACTTCGGGTTTGCCCTTAGTGATCGTGCCGGTCTTGTCAAAGACGACCGTGTCGATCTTACGGGTCTTTTCTAAGACCTGGCCGTTTTTCAAAAGCACGCCCATTTTAGCTGCGCGCGTTGTGCCAACCAGCAGTGCGGTTGGGGTGGCTAAACCTAAGGCACACGGGCAGGCGATGACGACAACGGAAACCGCGTAGAGCATAGCTTGCACGGCGGATGCACCGATGAAGCCAAACCAGATGACGTAGGTTAAAAGTGCAATGATCAAGACTACTGGTACGAAGTAGTTAGCGATCTTGTCAGTCAAGTCCTCGATTGGGGCATGACTTGTTTGAGCCTTTTTGACTAAGTCAACAATCTGCGCCAGCATGGTGTCTTGGCCGACCTTGGTGGCCTTGAAGACGATCGTACCATCGGTGTTGATCGTGGAACCAATGACCTGATCGCCCGGCTTTTTAACGACTGGCATGCTTTCGCCAGTCACCATGGCCTCGTCGATACTCGTAGTCCCCTCTAAAATTTCACCATCAACGGGGATCTTGCCACCGGGCTTAACGCGGAGCTTATCGCCTGGCTCGACTTGATCCAGCGGTACTTTAACCCACTGGTCGCCCACCATTTTTTCGGCGTCTTTTGCTTGCAAACTGGCCAGTTTGCCTAAAGCATTAGCCGCATTGCTGTGCATTTTTTCTTCCATGAGGTCACCGAGCATCACAAAGACGGTGACAAAGGCAGCACTTTCAAAGTAGACGGCGCGTCCAGTGAACATCGCAAAAATAGAGTAAAAATAGGCGACACCAGTGCCGACAGCGACCAGGGTATTCATGGTCGCGTGGTGGTTTTTAAAAGAAGCAAAGCCACTTTGCCAGTAAGGCCACGCCCCTAAGATCATGATTAAAGTCGTGGTGATAAAGGCGAGCCAGTTATAGCCTGGCAGCTGCCAATGAAAGGCCATGCCGACCATCTGGACAAGCATGGGGATCGCTAATACCAGCGAAAGCCAGAAACGCTGGTTAAAGGTCAGTTTGCCCTTCATTATTTAACAACCACCTTCCCGTGGTTCATGTTCATGCCGCAGGCAAAGTTAAAAGTACGCGCCTTGTCGGTTGGAATAGAGATCGTTGTCAGCTTCTGCTTGGTCAAGTCGGCGTTGACGCCTAAATCCGCAAAAACGACGTGGGATAAGCAAGCAGTTTGATCGCGCATATCGAAGGTCACATTGCCTGGCACGCCTTTTTTCAAGACTACAGTCGCCGGGCTGTAGCCACCAGAGACAATGATCTTGGCATTTTGCTGATGATCCTTAATTTCAGCGTGGGCGCTTTTTTGCTTGTGGGGCGCAAAAAACCACCAAGCAATAAAGGCGATTAAAGCTAAACCGACAATGATCGAAATAATTTGAGCTGCGTTCATTATTAACTTCCTCCTAGTTCATGTGTGAGCAGCAGTTGCAAGCAACTGACTGGGGTGCAGTTTGTTTTTTGTGTGCGATTAAAGCGACCAGATCGTCTAAGTCGCTTTGGCTGATCGTAGCCTTGCTCATCATGTCCGCAAGCAGCTTGCCTTGCTGTTTTCGACAAATCGCGGCTAAAAATTCCCTGCCTGCCTGCTGCAGCGCATCCGTTTGGCTAATTTTGGCTTGGTAAATGAGGCGGCGGCCGTCTGGCCGGGTACTGAGCAGTCCCTTTTTGACGAGCCGACTTAATAAGGTCTTGCCCGTCGAGGGCCGCCAGCCTTTTTGCTGCTGGAGTTGGTCTACGATGGCGGGCGATGAACAAGCGCCCATGGTCCAAACGATGCGCATCACGGCCCACTCGGAGTCCGAGATGCTAGCGTCTGTTTCTGCCACTCTCATTGTACTTGCTCCGTTCTTGTACATTTGTAATCATATCATATCATCTACATTTGTAAACAAAAAGACACTGGTTAGTAAAACCAGTGTCTTTTTTCCAAACAGTTATTACCTGCGGCTACATTGTCAGCCGCTCATCAAAAATTTGATTTCTAGCAATGCCCAGTCGCTGCAGCTTCTTTTCGACAGCGAGCACTACCGAGGCAGAACCGACCAACAGAAAAGTCGCCTTTTCTTTTTCTGCAGCGCTTAAAATCGCCGCCAGCTGCTCATTGCTAAAACGGTGCTGCTGAACATCGCAGCGCACGCCGCGTTTATCCAAATCAGCAATTTCGTGGGTCAGATACCGTTGTCTATTGGCCGTCGACCAAATAAGGTGCAGCTGCCG
>JAXGWL010000119.1:0-3122 GCA_040773345.1 Lactobacillus sp.
AAATAGGTCTGCCGATAGCTGACAATTGCACCGTTGGCGATATTGATCTGCAACCGAGCGCCATGATAGTAAAGCTGACCAAAGCTGGTCTGCTGATCAAACTGGTAGCTTTTATTAGTCGACGACAGCCGGTCAAGACTATATTCACGGCCATGAGCGACGTTGTTGTCATTATTTTTAAAAGCCAGCACCTGCTTTAACGCCTTTGTCCGGTTGCTAGACAGCAGCAGCGGTTTAGTTAAAGTGACCGTCAAGGCCTGCTCATTGCGATCATAAGACTGATTGCCAGCAACTTTGACACCCGCCAGGCTATTGCTTGGTGAAGCAGCCAAGTAGTAGGCATCTTGCGGTGTATCCGTCAATTTTTTAGGCCAGACAATGTTGTCGGAGACCATTTCGCTGTAGAAGTCGCTGGTATGCGCTTGACTGCTGGACGACAGGTGGATGGGCGTTTGGACGATTTCAAAGCCCAAAAAGATACTGATGCCGATAAAAACTACGAGCAGGATCCACTCAATTCGTTTGAAGTCCAGTGTGTCCCCCTCTCTGGCTGCTAATCCAGTCATTTGCACGGTGCCAGCGGCCGGCAATTTTTACAAAGTAAGTCGGCTGCAAGTTGACCAGCTTGTCATGACTACTGTCTTTTTTCAAGGTAAAGCCAATGAGGAAGTTTTCCAGTTGGCTTGCCCGCAGGCCGCTTTGCTCTAACCGACTATAGACGGTGGTCGTGGCTGGCAGCGTAACTGTCTTGCCTTCATAAGGGATCGGAATCTGTAAATCCGTGCTGTTGAAAGATAAGGCCATGCTGCTTTTTCTAAAGTGTAGCTCTGCCTGGGGCTGATCGTCACTAGTGACAAAGACTGGGTAACTTTCGACGTAATTTTGATAGGACAGTTGTTGGCCATCGGCCTCAAAAAAGCGCAGGTCCTGATCGAGCAGACCAATCTTTTCAACGTAGTAGCTGCTGGTTGTCAACCGCCCGTTGTTGCCACGCAAGCTGCGGCCGCCGTAGTAATTGAAATAGTCATACTGATTGCTGCCAGGCTTAGTCGTTAACCGTTGGTAAATACCGCCGTTTAAGGCGTAGACCTGCTTGCCATTGCGTGAATTGCGACGGCTGACCCCGGCAGTTCCCAGCAGTTGGGCGGCAAAGTAAGAATCGGCCTGATGGTTGACCAGGTAACTATAGACTTTGATCGTCACCGGTTTGGTGTAAAACGGCACTTCCCGGCCCTGCATCCGGTTTAAGCGGACCGCCTCCGAATCACCTAAACTGGCTACTTTTAATAGTCGTTTAAAGCTGTCTGGTTTGACCGCCAACCGGTAAAGGCGGTAGTTTTTGTCATTGCCAGCCCAGATGTACTTGCTTTTAGCAAAAGGAATAAAAATACGGTTGAATTCACTGGCCTTGTGGTGTTTGAAGCGACTGTCCAGCATGGCAAAAGTGACCTGGTCGTTGTAGGTCAACTGCAAAAAGCCATCACGCCGCAAAAACCGGTGGTAGTTTTTCTGATCCTGGCTAAAAAGCAATGGGCTGTTGACAGTCGTCTTGCGCAGCTCCTTGCTAAATTCCAAAGGCAAATTGTTTCTTTCGTCGTTCACAGCATAAAGCTGGCCATTGCGGCGATGATAAACACCCGTAGGCATGAACAAATTGCGGCTGGTCTTATTGACCCGGCGACTGATGCTAGGGTTTTCACTTTGCGTTTGAATGTGGGCAAAGCGTGAGTCACTAGTCCAGACGTAGTCAGCCAAAACAATTGATACGATGACCGCTAGCCATAGTGCGACGTTTAAAAGGATGCTGCCTAATCTTTTGCTATACCTCATCCCATTCATCACCATCCTCAACCATTGGCTCATAAGGAAGCGAGATGTAGAAAGTGGAGCCCTTGCCTTCTGCACTGTCGGCCCAGATGCGGCCGTGGTGTGCTTCCACAATTTCTTTTGAAATAGCTAGGCCCAGACCAGTACCGCCTTGGGCACGCGAGCGCGCCTTATCGACCCGGTAGAAGCGGTCGAAAATCTTAGTCAAATCCTGGCGTGGAATACCCAGCCCCTGGTCGGAAATTGAAATAATCATCTTATTGTTGGCCTGCCACAAGCGAGCGGTAATGACCCCGCCGTCAGGCGAGTACTTGATCGCGTTGTTCATAATGTTGTCGATGACCTGCATCATCTTGTCCGGGTCCACCTCGGCCCACAGGTCTTGGCTCGTGAACTCACGTTTGATCGTGTATTTTTTGGTTTGCTTGTCTTTATTGGCCTTAATCATCATGTCAAAGCGGTTCAGGATATGGTTGAAAAAGTCGTTAAAGTTGATCCACTCCAGCTCCATTTTGGCCGTCCCACGATCCATGCGCGACAAGCTCAAGAGATCGTTGATCATTCTGATCATCCGCTCGGTTTCCTTTTGCGTGACGTCCAAAAACTGCGGCGCAATCTTGGGGTCTTTCCAGGCGCCTTCGTTCAAGGCTTCAATGTAGGCCCGCAGACTCGTCAAAGGTGTCCGCAGCTCGTGGGAAACGTTGGAGACAAACTGTTTTTGCTCATTTTCGTTCTTCTGCTGCTCGGTGACATCATGCAAAACACAAATGGCGCCCGAAACAAAGCCTGTGACTCTTTGAATGAGGGAAAAAGTAGCGTGCAGGATCAATTCATCGTCTGATCCTTCATTGACCGTTAAAATCGTCTCCTGCTGCTGACTCATCAGATCTTGCAAAGAAATATCTTTTAACTTAAGCAGTTTAGTGATCGGCTTGCCAATTGCTTCTTTTCCCGTCTTATTCAAAAAATCCAAGGCAGTCTGGTTGATAATTGTGACATTGCCATGCCGATCGGTGGCGATCACGCCGTCAGTCATGTGCGTCAAGATGCTGTCCAGCCGCCGTCGTTCACTTTCAGTGGTCTCCTGGGTCTGTTCGACCTTGACCGACAGGTTGTTAAAGGCCGTCGCCAGCTGGCCCAGTTCGTCATTAGAATAAACGTGCACGCGGCCCGAATAGTCACCGTTGGAAATTTTCACAGCCTGCTGGCGCATTTCTTCGATCGGGTGGGTAATTGCCCGGGAAATAAGCAGCGATAAAATTGCACTCAGTACTGCAGAAGCCAAGGCCGCAGAG
>JAXGWL010000120.1:0-3120 GCA_040773345.1 Lactobacillus sp.
AACAAGTAGCCATAACTTTCTTCAAACCCCATGAGGAAGTTTTCGCCCGGAGTTTCTGCCAAACGATCAGCTTCTTGACCGATATATTTGAAACCTGTCAACACGTACTTAGTGTGAATGCCAAAATGACGGGCAATCTTAAACGGCAAGCTGGAAGAAACAATCGAAGTGATGATCTCATCGCCGCTGCTCAGCGTGCCCTGTTCTTTTTTCTTAGTCAAGAGGTAGTTGGCCATGAGCGCCGCCATCTGGTTGCCGGTTAAGACCTGAAAGTCGCCGCTGCCCGTGCGCACGCAGGCGCCCACACGGTCCGCGTCAGGATCAGTAGCAACAATTAAATTAGCGCCGTTTTGTTTAGCGAGCTCAATGCCCTGGTTGAAGACCTGCTTAAATTCCGGGTTGGGTTTTTCGACCGTCGCAAATTCAGGGTCCAGGATCGCTTGGCTAGCCACCGGCATGACGTTGGTAAAACCGCCTTGTGCAAAGGCACGGCGGTAGAGCATCTTACCCGTACCGTGCAGCGGCGTGTAGATAATCTGCAGTTTGGGCGCCATCTTCTTGATCATGGCCCGGTCGATGTTGACTGAAGCCAGTTCGTGCAAATAGGCTTGGTCGACGTCTTCGCCCACCATTTGGACCGTATTGTCAGCGCGCAGTTTCTCCAGTCTTGTCGTCGGGACTTTGAGCAAGTCAATCTGGTCAGCGTATGAAACCAGTTGACTGGCCTTAGCTGGTGGCAACTGGCCACCGTCTGGACCGTAAATTTTGTAGCCGTTGTAAATTTTGGCGTTATGCGAAGAAGTAATCATAATCCCGGCCGCGGTCTGCAGATAGCGGATGGCAAAAGACAATTCCGGCGTTGGCCGCAAGCTGTCAAAGAGATAAACCTTGATGCCCGCGTGCCCTAGAATTTCAGCGGCATGGGTCGCAAACTCGCTGGAATGGTAGCGGGAATCAAAGGAAATAACAACGCCCCGCTTTTCAGCACTAGTGCCTTCGTCATGAATGAGTTGTGCTAAACCAGCCGTGACCCGACCAATCGTCAACAAATTAATGCGGTTGGTACCTGGTTCAAGCAAGCCCCGCATCCCAGCCGTACCAAAAGCCAAGTAGCCGTCAAAGGCGTTTTGCAGCCATTTTGCGTCAGCCATTTTTTCTTGCAGCTGTTGGCGCAGGTAGAGTGGCAACTGATCCGAAGCCAACCACGCCTGCGCTTGTTTTTGTTCGTTCATCGTCAATTAAGTCACCATTTTCTAAAAAATACACATTTATTTTACCTTAAAAGGCCCACAAAAAAAGGCTTCCATCAGTAAGAAGCCTTTTAGTCAAAGTTATGCTTTATGATCCTGCAGCTGCTGCCAATACTCGTAGGCCTCTTGGCCAGCAAGACTACCTTCACCGACGGCAGTGGCAATTTGGCGCAGATGCTTTGCCCGCACATCACCAGCGGCAAACAGGCCGGGCACCTTTGTCTGTAAGCTTTCGTCGGTCTTTAGCCAACCAGCATCATCAGTCACGCCCAGTTTGGCGAAAGGCTTGGTCTGCGGTGCAAGACCGACATAGATAAAGACGCCCCGGCCTGGCAAGTGCTTTTCTGCCCCTGTCACCTTGTCCCGGTAACGAATGCCTGTGACCTTTTGTCCGTCGCCTTCAATTTCCTGCACATCAGCGTTCCAAATAAAATTAATTTTTTTATTGCGGAAGGCGCGCTGCTGCAGGATTTGCTGTGCACGCAACTGGTCGCGGCGATGCACGATTGTCACGCTTTTAGCCAGCTGAGCCAAGTAGATGCCCTCTTCCACGGCAGAATCACCGCCGCCAATGACGATTACATCCTCGTCCTTGAAGAAACCGGCGTCACAAACTGCACAATAAGAGACGCCCCGGCCGCTAAATTCCTCTTCACCGGGCTTATTTAAGTGCTTATGCTCGGAACCCGCTGCTGCAATGACGATAGGACTGGTAAAAGTACCCTGGTCGGTCACAACCCGCTTGCTAGCGCCGACAAGTTGCACTTCCTTGACCTCCGCCGTCAGGTAGTCTGGCTTAAATTGCATGGCAGAAGCATGCATTTTTTCACCAAGTTCAGGGCCGAGCACAGACGCAAAGCCTGGGTAGTTGTCGATGTCGGCCGTGTTGTTCATCTGGCCGCCATACAGGCCCCGCTCAATAATTAAAACCCGCAAATTGGCCCGGCCGGCATAGATGGCAGCCGTCAGACCTGCAGGTCCAGCCCCAATAATAACGACATCGTAATTTGTATTCATAGCCTTTCCTCTATCTGTCAGTCAACTTATTTATTGTAAGTATATTTGAAGAAGAACTGCGCTGCAAGCAACTTGCTTACCGCTCGTAAGGATACTTCAACCCACTGCCAGCAAGGTACCACTTGTTCTGACCTTTTTTCCGACGAACAATGATCGTCACAATGGCAGAAATGACCAAAATCACCGACAAAGCCTGGGAGACCCTGATCGTGCCCCAGAGATAGAGGCTGTCCGTGCGCATCCCTTCCACAAAAAAGCGCACCAAGCCATACCAAATGAGGTAGGCGCAGAAAATTTCTCCTTGTTGGAAGAGGTGCTTCTTATGGCGGAAAGCCAGAATCAATATGAGACCGATTAGGTTGAAAAAAGACTCGTATAAAAAGGTCGGCTGTCGGTAAGCACCGTTGATATACATCTGCTGAATGATAAATTGTGGCAAATGCAGTCCTTGCAAAAAGGCCAAGCTGGTCTTAGCCCCATAAGCTTCCTGGTTGATAAAATTGCCCCACCGGACGAGCACTTGGGCGAGTTGGACGCCAGGGACAATAATATCGAGCATCAACCAAGGCGACAAAACTCGATAGTAGCAAAAAACAAGCAGCACGGCTAGGCCCGCCAATAAGCCGCCGTAGATGGCGATGCCGCCATTCCAAATCGCAATAATCTGGTCAGGGTGCTGCGAATAGTAGCCCCATTCAAAGAGAACGTAATAGGCCCGGGCACCAATGAAGCCAATAGGCACAGCCCACAGCATGAAATCGATGAAGTCATCGCTCATGATCTGTCTTCTTTTGCCTTCGGAAATAGCTAGCCAAGCGGCCACGACGACACCAGCAGCCATTAACAAGCCATA